>CBIHPU010000227.1:0-6114 GCA_966211935.1 uncultured bacterium
ACCTGGTTCTCATCAATTATTGTCTGATTAAAGACGGTAGCGTCCTGGAACAGTGAGTGCAGATTTACTTCCTGCGTGTATTCTGTTCCAATCAGGTTTGTTTCAATCTGTCCTGTTAACGCAAGTACGGGTGCATGATCCATTTTTGCATCGTAAATTCCATTCAGTAGGTGAATTGCTCCGGGTCCCGCCGTGCCTGCGCAAACTGCAAGCTGACCGGTAAGCTTTGCCTGCGCAGATGCAGCAAAGGCGCCTGCTTCTTCATGCATTACATGTATGAATTCTATTTTCTTTTGCTTGCGGATGGATTCAATCAGTTCATTGATCGCGTCGCCTGGAATTCCAAAAATGTATTTTACGTTATAACCTGATAAAATTTCCAATATCGCATCGCAAACATTCATGATAGTTTTATTATCTGTTACGGATAAGTGGACAAAGTATATGCCCATATCAATGCGTCTGATCAATAGTGTTAATGTTTTTCCTCATGCGGGGGATTTTTTTTTGGTATGAATGTTTTAGGATATAGTGAGGAAAGGAGGTTGTATGGTGCAGGAAATAAATAAGAGAGTAGTTGTTAGAGACGAGATGGGCTATACGGTATTGCAAACCTGGGAAGATGAAAACAACAAGCTTGTAACCGGATTTGAAGTTTTAAAACCCGGTGTTTACCTGGTAGCCATAACATTCAATAATTCAGAAAAAGTTATTAGAATAGAAAAAAGATAATTTAATAATCTGTTGCACAATCCAAATGTCAGAACTCAATCTTTCCTATGTAGCGGAAGTTTTTTATTTAACCGATGACGGAACATTTCCGAATAATAATTTACTACCGGTAATTCATTACAAGCAGGTAATTAATCTTTCTCCATTTTTTTCCGCTTCTGATATCATTAAATTGTTTGAAGAGAACAAGTGGTCTAATACGTGGAAGAATGGAATCTTCACTTACCACCATTATCACAGCAATACGCACGAAGCGTTAGGCGCATATGAAGGAAGAGCCCGGATCATGTTGGGAGGAGAAAGAGGTAAGGAAGTTCTATTTGAAAAAGGCGATGTGTTGATCATTCCCGCCGGAGTGGCGCATAAGAATCTGGATGAGCAATCGGCAATCAAATGTGTAGGTGCTTATCCTGGAGGAAGTGAGTATGATATTAATTATGGTAAGATCGGAGAGCGGCCGCAAGCGGACCGTAATATTAAAGCAGTTCCGATACCTGGGAACGATCCGGTATTTGGTTCAGTTGGTGAACTGAAGGATCTGTGGCGATAAAACTGCCTGGAATTTTCATTCGTCCGATTAAATCTACAATCAATTTGCAGCTGGCATTTTAATTACGCTGAATATAGCATGGCGCAGGAATTTCGCATTGGTTGTTCGGGATATTATTATTCCTTCTGGAAGCCTGGTTTTTATCCAAAAGAAATATCACAAAAAAAGTGGTTGAACTATTATAGTACAGTTTTTAATACAGTTGAACTGAATGCAACTTTTTACCGCGTGCCCGGGTTGAATTCATTAAAAAAGAACGCAGAAGTGGTGACAGAAGATTTTTTATTCTCCGCAAAAATGAGTCGATATATTACTCATTTGGTTAAGTTGAAAAATTGCAGAAAAGAGATCGATGAGTTTCAGGATCTTTTAATGAATGGCTTAAAAGAAAAAATGGGATGCTTTCTTTTTCAGATGCCGCCATCTTTTCATTACAATGAGGAGAATCTTGATCGAATTTTGACCCAGGTGCCGCGTGGCGAACAGAATGTAGTTGAGTTGAGGCACATATCGTGGTGGAATGAAAATACAGCAAAGCAATTCAAAAAAGCGGGAATCACATTTTGTAATATTGACTATCCCGGAATAAAAACACAAATAATAAATACCGGTAAAAATTTTTATATGCGTTTTCATGGTACGCCGGTCTTGTTTCATTCAGCTTACAGCCAGGAACGATTAAAGACGTTTATTCACAATTTTCCTCTCACCACGAAAAGAAATTTTATTTATTTCAATAATACTGATTTAGGGAATGCTTATAAAAATGCCGGCGACCTGATGAAACTTTTGAAGGTTGACAGATCACAATATATTTTTAACGACTGAATCATGCCTGAAGGTCCGTCTATTGTTATTCTTAAAGAAAGTATTTCCCAATTCAACGGAAAAAAAGTTCTGGCCGCTTACGGAAACGGGAAAATAGATGTAGAGCGTATCAATAAGAAAGTTGTGCGTGATTTTAAAAGCTGGGGAAAACATTTTCTTGTTTGTTTCGATGATTTTTATCTGAGGATACATTTTTTAATGTTCGGTTCTTATCGTATAAATGAAAAAAAAGATTCTCCGCCAAGACTCAGTTTAAAATTTAAAAATGGTGCGCTGAATTTTTATTCATGTAGTGTAAAAATGATTGAGGGAGATCCGGATGAAACATACGATTATGAAACAGATGTGATGTCTGATAACTGGAATCCCGCTAAAGCGGAAAAAGCCGTGAAAAAATTAAAGAAAGAAATGGTGAGGGATGTATTGCTGAACCAGGAGATCTTCTCAGGTGTTGGCAATATTATTAAAAATGAAGTGCTTTTCCGGATCAAGGTTCATCCTGAATCTGTGGTGGAGATGCTTCCTGAAACCAGGTTGAAGTTAATGGTAAGAGAGGCGCGTAATTACAGTTTTGATTTTTATGAATGGAAGAAGCTATTTGAGTTGCGAAAACACTGGCTGGTGTACAAGAAACAAATTTGTCCGCGCTGTGTTTTAAAGTTTAATCGCACACACATTGGCAAAACGCCCCGGCTCACTTTTTTCTGTTCGAATTGCCAGGTCTTATACAAAAAGAAGTCACGATTTTCAGGTGTCCGAAAAAATAAATCTGGAGAAAAAACCCAACGTATACAACCACGTTTACTCAAGGTTGAGTCAACCAAAAAAAGAAAAATAGCTGCCAAGATCAGATAAGCGCTTTTCTTAGCGGTAGCTTAGCTTTTGACGTTATTATTTTTCCTCCGGTATTAATATAGAATATCAGTGGCGATGATAACGCCGGGAATTCTCCTTTCAGTTTATTTACGCCTGCGTCTCCCTCAAAACCAAGATAACTGTACTTGCTATAGTGGCTGATTTTTCGTGATAATGCTTCAACCTGTTTTTTATTGACAGTTCCAATAAAAAGGTTCGTGGCCATTTTGTTTTTACTGTTTGGAAAAACATAAACAAGTCCGCCACTTGTTTTTAGCGTTTCATATATGTCCAATGTTTCTTTTGATAAATGCGATGCATAATTGGAAAATGTATTCAAGCCGGACGCGAATTTATTTTCGTAGCCCACTACCCAGCTTGCTTTTGCCGGAAGTTCTGTAATTGCGTCATCATATAAAATTTCAAGTTTATTTCCCTGCACTTCCTGCGTCTGCTTCCATTGTTCAGCAAGTTTTTTGTATTCTTCCGCGTTAGGACTGTTTTTTGGAAGGATCATTACAGCATCCTTATCACCAAAAATTTGGGACAAGGCAATGGGCACTTCCGATTTATCAAGACGACGGAAAACATTGAATTGTGGATCAACGTCAAGTCTAACCGGTCTTTTTGTAAAGCTGAATGAAAAAACATTTTTTCTATCATTCACTAAAATATTTTTTACGATTACAGAATCTTCAAAATAAATTACAACGGGAACATCCAGCGTAAATTCATCTTCTTTTTGAATTTGCAGAATATCAAAGTTGAGTTTGTAGTTCTGTTCTTCCTCTGTAACGTTTACATTGTCCAGTTTAAATGTTGGCGCGCCGGTTCGTTGAGTCCATTGCGCAAAGAATGGTTTTAGATCTGTTCCGCTCTTTTCCTCAAAAGCTTTTCTTATGTCATCGAATGAAGCTTTTTTGAATTTATTATCAGTATAAAATTTGCTTATCGACTTTCGGAAAATATCATCGCCAAATTTATAAAGGAGCATTTCATAGATCATGGCAACTTTTCCGTAACAAATAGCCTCTTCAGCAGCGCTTGATCTTGAAAGAAATTTCGAAACTGGAAAATCATTTGATTCATTTACAAAGTCTGTAAACTTCTGAAGGGAAACCCTTCTGTATTCAGCGCCCAGACCCTGTTGTTCCTTTATCAGGTGATCCGCCATATAAGCGGTAAGTCCTTCGCACCAATTACCCGTTTTGTAATCTACGTAAACACTGTTTCCCCAATAATTATGCAATAACTCGTGCGGATAGGACGATGTTAGTATAAAAGGAAAACGGATTATTTTCTCTCCAAGTAATGTAAATGATGGCATGCCATATCCGGTCTCCCAGAAATTTTCAACCAACGTGAATTTTGTATAAGGATATGGTCCGATCAATTTTTCATACATCTCAAGGTATCCAACTGTTGCATCAAGATATTTTTTCGCGAGTTCATCATCGGGAGTTCGCAGCACAGCTTGCACTAATACATTGCCTGATTGTTTGTTGTACTCTTTCCATTTTGCCGCAACCAGGTAAACTTCGTCTGAAGGAAAAGGTGATTCATATCGCGTAATTTTTCTGTCTTTGTTCAAATTTACGTTGGTTCTTGTGCCTTGTGATACCACAGTCCAGTTGCTGTCAATTTCTGTTTCAAGATTAAAAGTAAAAGCCTCGTCATCGAAATAAGGAATCCAGTAAGTGGATCCGCACAGATATATTCCTTCCTGTGAAATTATTCCAGCTGTTTCACTGAACCCGCGCGCCACATCTGACGCGCTGTTTTTTATTTCACCTTTTATTTTGCCATTGAATTTTAATGTTACAATCAGATCTTTTTTATTTCCTTTCGGAAATATTATCTGATATTTTTTCACTTTAATTTCTGATGTTGAATCATTTTGCGGGTTTTTCAGTTCTGTGAGTCTGCACCTTTTCGTTATCGATTCAACCGCGAAATCGGAATTCAGATAAAAAATTAAAGAGTCTTTACCGCTTTTAAAAAAGGTTGATTTGATAAGAATTTTATCAGTGGCAGATAGACTCTTTTCTGGAATATCAATCGACACATTGATGTCATGATGAAAATTCTGTGCTGCAGAATGATTGCAGAAAAAGCATGTCAGAAGAAAAAATAAAAATAAATTTTTCATAGTCGTGAATAAGTGAGAATAAAAGTAGAGAAGAGGCTCGAAGGAAATAAAAATGATATACGAAAAGGCTTCGGCAATAGACAAGAGTAGAAAGGGCTTTTATAAGTGATATTTAAGATTAAACAAGTTGAAGTGGGTAGAAAATTCTGGTGGATGAAAGCGTTAGTTTGATCATAGTTTGACGTGACAATTTTGGCAGCACTTGGTGTCACATCTTGGTTGACGGCTTAGGTAACACTTTGGTCACATCAGGTGACAACTTAAGCGACAGCTTTGGTCACAGTATCAGGTCATATCTTGGGTGACACCTTAGGCAACACTTTTGGTCACATCTCAGGTGACACATTTGGTAACTCCTCAGGTGACACCTTAGGTGACACCTTAGGTGACACCTTCGGGCAGCACTTTGGGTCACCACGCCATGTGACGGCTTAGGCGACACCTTAGGCTACACATTTGGTAACTCCTCAGGTGACACCTTAGGCGACACCTTAGGTGACACCTTCGGGCAACTTTGGGTCACCACACCATGTGACAACTTTGTCGACACGTTTGGTCACAGCATCAGGTCACATCTCAGGTCACATCTCAGGTCACACCTTAAGCGACACCTTATGTGACCCCTTCGGGCAACACTTTGGGTCACCACATCAGGTGACACTTTAGGCGACACTATAGGCGACACCTTAGGTGACACCTTAGGTGACACCTTCGGGCGACTGGCAGACTGCCAGCTTAGGGAATTGCAAATCGAAAGAAAAAAATTACAGATCGTGACTCAGCTGGTTGGTGGCTTTGCTTAATATTTCAAAAGCATTTTCGGCCATCAGATTTTCTTTATCTAACGTAGGATTGATTTCCACCATCTCAAAACATGCGATTTTCTTGCTTCGCATGATATAATAGATAAGGTTACCCGCTTCCTTTTCCGTTATTCCGTTAGGAACAGGTGTCCCGGTTCCTGCAGAAATTCTTGAATCCATGCTGTCTACATCAAAGC
>CBIHPU010000228.1:0-6092 GCA_966211935.1 uncultured bacterium
CTTCGTCTTGCGCTTGCTGATCAGTCTGTTCAACCAACATTTTAAAATAGTATTCTTGCGGTAACATACAAAAAAAAAGCCGCGGGTGAAATGAAAGAGCGTGTGCTTACTACTCTCCAGTCGTTGACGAATTCCTCAACTGAAGAAGCAATGATGGATCTGTTGTGTGAAGAATTGCAGACTGATCGAAAAAAACTTGCTGGTCGCTCCGCGGCTCTGTTGAATGCTATTCTGCATAATTACGGAGAGTTTTCCATCGGAACCATTGACAGTTTTGTGCATCGCATAGTAAGAACATTTGCAATTGATCTCCGACTTCCGATAAATTTTAATATTGAAACAAATCGTGATCGGGTGCTTGCTGCGTGTGTAGATGAATTGGCGAGAAAGGTCGGTGAAGATGAAACAATAACGAAAGTGCTTGTTGAATTTTCAAGAACGCGGATGGAGGAAGACCGGAACTGGAGAGTTGACGAAGAAATTTTTTCTTTCGCAAGGAAATTGCTGGATGAAGAAGGGATGATGCGTTTGGAGAAGATCCGGAAGGTTGACATCAGTTCCTTATTGAACGCGAGGGATGTGATGAACGATTATGTAAAGCGTTTCAGTTCCACTTTGAAACAACTCGCGACTGAAGCCATTGATTATTTTTCTAAAGAAGGCTTATCTGCGGAAGATTTTTATCAGGGTGTAAAAGGAATATGGAACTATTATAAAAAAGTTCAGGAAGGAGTTTTTGATGATGAGAATCTGTTGAAATCATACGTACTTAAAACCATTGATGAAAGTAAATGGAAATCCGGTAAATCACGATTAAGTGAAAGCCAGATACAAAGCGCGGAGAATTTTTTTCATTCGATAGAAAAAGAACGAAATCAGGGAAAAGAAAAATATTTTACTTACAAGGCGCTGCTTGGAAATATTTATTCTTTAATGGTGATCAGCGAGATTGAAAAAATACTCAGCGCCATTAAGGAACAGGAAAATATTATTTTCATATCAGAGTTCAACAGGATGATTGCGGACGTAATAAGGGAAGAGCCGGTTCCTTTTATTTATGAGAGAATAGGAGAAAAGTATAAGCACTTTTTGCTGGATGAGTTCCAGGATACATCGCGTGTGCAATGGTATAACCTGCTTCCACTGCTTGATAATTCTCTGGCGTCAGGAAATTTTAATCTGGTTGTTGGAGATGGAAAGCAAAGCATTTACAGGTGGAGAGGAGGAGACGTAGAACAATTCGCGGGATTGCCGGATGTTCAAGGGTCAGACGACGCGGTAGTTTTTGAAAGACAACAAAGCCTTGAAAGAAATTATACGGAAAAGATTCTCGCGAAAAATTTCAGGAGCACAGAAACAATTATTGATTTCAACAATCGGTTTTATGCATTCCTTCAAAAAAACATACTACCGGCACAGTTTTCCAAAGTCTATGAAAATTCAGAACAAAGTGGTCGGGACGACAAGAAAGTCGGCTATGTCTCTTTCGATTTTGTAAGTGCCGAGTCGGGTGACGCAACCGATCTGCTTGTTTGTAATGAAACGGAAAAATATATTTTGCAGAATGTGAATGAGCACGGATATAGTTATTCTGATATTACTGTTCTTGTAAGAAATAAGAACAACGGGAAAAAAGTTGCAGACTATCTGGTAGCCAAAGGTATTCCTATTGTTTCATCGGAATCTTTGTTGCTGAATGCGAGTGAAACGGTAGGCGCGTTGCTTTCAGTTCTTCATCTCCTTCCGGAAGAACGGTCACATATTCATGAAGCAAAAGTGTTGTTGTACCTGCACAATAAAAAAATGTTTCCCGGAAAATCCTATGCTGATATATGGAAAGAATTTTCTGATGCAGGAGTGCCGATCGGAGATTGGCTGAACAAAAAACAATTGGCCGATCTGCGCAGAAATAAATTGATCTTATTACCACTTTTCGAAGTGTGTGCCGCTATTATTTGCGAACTTTCATTGGAGAAAGATGACCCTCTCTTTATTCAGTATTTCCTCGATAAGGTATTAGAATATTCAGGTAAAAATCGTGAGAACCTGAATGCGTTTCTTGATTGGTGGGGTCAGCATGCAGACTCCTGTTCCGCTGTATTACCCAAAGGAGCAAATGCTGTAAACATCATGACGATTCATGCAAGTAAGGGATTGCAGTTCCCGGTTGTAATAATTCCTTTTGCAGATTGGGAGTGTTACAAGGCGGATTATCTGTGGGTGGATCTCAAAGACGAAAATATTCCGCAACTGGAAACCACTATGGTAACTTCTCCATCGCAATTGAATAATACTCCCTATGCTTCATTGGCCGAGGACGAAAAGAGCAAACAGCTGCTTGATAACGTAAATCTTTTATATGTCGCTACCACCCGGGCGGAAGCGCATATGCACATTATTTCCCGCAACAGAAACAGAGTGGGATATGTAGATAAATGGCTGTTCAGTTTCTTTAGTGGAGACGGTAACGCTTCTGACGGACATTTTTCCTTTGGAAATATGGATGCAAAGAAAGATGGAAAACAGAAGCACAGTCTCTTGCTCAAATATGGATTTCCGTTACATGACTGGAACGAACTACTCACATTAAAACTTTCGGGCGCTGATTACCCCGAGATATCTCAGCGACAGGAGAAACGCGCTGATGGAGTTTTATTTCACAAGGCCATGAGCCGGATTTTTGTCAAATCTGATTTAGGAAGTTTATCAGCCTGGCTTGTTGCGAAAAATTTATGTTCTGCAGAAAAAGCTCAGTTAATTTTTGAAAAAGTAAACGCGCTTTTTAAGAATTCATCTTTCGCGGTTTTGTTTCCTGAAAAAGTACATTCTTTAAATGAACCGGAAATTTTGAATCCTGGTAAAAATTTTCGTCCGGACCGCGTTGTTTTTCTGAATGATGAAACCTGGGTAATTGACTATAAAACCGGAGGAGAAAAGGCAGAATACATTCAGCAAATAAACGATTACGGTGACGCGCTAACTGAAATGAATTATCCAAACATCAGGAAGTTCATAGTTTACGTAGAGGACGAACGGGTTGAGGAGCCTGGTGTGCCCGCCCCCTCACATTAGCTGTTATTAATCCTTATTTTCTTAAATAACCGTTAAACTTTTTGTATTTTCGGTCGTTATTATTTTGCAATGAAATAGTCATTTGTTATCTGGATATTGCTGGAGATGACCTATTCTATGTGACTGACGGAAAAAAAACAAAACACACATGAAAAATTTTTTTATTCTGCTGTTCTCTGGTGTATTAATTACTACCGCACAGAACAAATATTCAATCGGAATTGATCTTTCGATTATGGACAAAAGCGTTGATCCGCGAAATGATCTCGCACGTTTTGCAAATGGAAAATGGCTTGATAATACTTCCATCCCGGAGTCAGATTACGCCTGGGGCAGCTTTTCAGAGATCCGTGAGCGTAATGAAAAAAATCTTCACGCAATATTACTGGAAATTGCTTCAGACAAAACTGCAAAGCCAGGCAGTGACAGAAAGAAAATGCAGGACCTCTGGTTATCTGCAATGGATTCTGTTGGAAGAAACAAAAGCGGAATTACCCCTCTGAAAGCAGAACTCGCGGCAATTGACGCGATTAAAACCAAAGCTGATCTTTTTAAAGTTATTGGCCGTCTGCAGAAAAATGGTCTTAACTGCGTTTTCAATTTTAGTGTTGAAATTGATATGAAGGATTCAAAACGTAACAGACCATATCTTGCACAGGGAGGTATAGGACTTCCATCACGCGATTTTTATCTCATGCCGAATTACGCGGTTATTCAGGAAGAATATAAAAAGCACATGAGCCGCACATTTGAGTTGATGAAGTTTTATCCTGAGTCGGCTCAATCTTACGCGGCAAGGGCCTATGCAATTGAAAAGAAGCTTGCTGAAGGTTGCATGGGAATGGTGGAATTAAGAAATGTTGACGCGCAATATAACAAGATGGGAATTGCGGAGATTAAAAAACTTTCTCCCTCTGTGAATTACGATTTGTATTTTGCTTCGTTGGGAATAAAAACACCGGATACTCTTATTGTAATGCAGCCCGCATTTTACGCGAATTTGTCAAAGATGATCGACAGCATTCCTCTTTCCAGCTGGAAAAATTACCTGAAATGGTTTACTGTACATGAGTTTCAGCCATTTTTATCTGATGATCATGTTCAGGAGCATTTTTCTTTTTACGGAAGAATTCTTCAGGGCTCGTCAAAAATGAAGCCGAGGTGGAAAAAATCTGTTGCGGCTGTTGATATGGCAATGGGTGAGGCGCTTGGAAAGATCTTCGTTGAAAAGCATTTTAATGATGAGGCAAAGCGAAGAGTAAATGAAATGGTTGACAATCTCATTGCAGCCTTCAAAGAAAGGATCAATAACAGACCATGGATGAGTGAAGAGACAAAGACCGCGGCTATTCAGAAACTGGATAAGATTTACAGAAAACTGGGTTTCCCTGAGAAATGGGAAGATTACAGCAAAATGAAAATTGGAAAAGTGCCGTTTGTGACCAACATGATTGCCGTGAACAACTGGAAAGTTCAGCAGGCGCTTGCAAAATTAAATGCTCCTCCGGATAAATCTAAGTGGGGAATGTCACCTCCAACTGTGAACGCTTACTATAATCCTTCTACAAATGAGATCGCGTTTCCTGCCGGAATTATGCAACCTCCGTTCTTTGATCCGCAGGCTGATGATGCTTTCAACTACGGAATCATGGGTGCGGTTATCGGTCATGAGTTGTCGCACGGTTTTGATGATGAGGGTTCAAAATTTGATGGAGACGGAAATTTTGTAACCTGGTGGGCGAAAGATGATATTGAGAAGTTTGAACAGCGTACAAAAGTTTTGGTTCAGCAATTTGATGGTTACGTTGCTATTGATACTTTTCACGTGAGAGGTAAACTCACTCTTGGCGAAAATATAGCTGACCTTGGAGGTTTAACTATGGCATACTACGCTTACAAGCGTTCACTCAATGGTAAACCTTCTGAAGTCCGTGAAGGATTTACAGGTGAACAACGTTTCTTTATCGCGTGGGCGCAGGGATGGAGAATAAAAATGCGCGATGAATATCTCAAGCAAATGGTTGCTACCAATCCGCATTCACCTGGATTGTTTCGCGCTATTGGTCCGCCAAGTAACATGCCTGAGTTTTACGAGGCGTTTGGCGTAAAGGAAGGCGATAAGATGTTTCGTCCAAAAGAATTGCGCGCGGAGATCTGGTGATTGGATTGATTTAATTTTCTAATTGGTTTTTTATGCAGAAGCCCAGCTTCGAAGAAATTTATATGGACCTGGCACGTAATCTTGCGCGCCGGTCACATTGTGTACGTGCACAGGTTGGCGCAGTTCTTACAAAAGAAACGCGGATTGTTTCACTTGGTTATAATGGTCCGCCCGCTGGTACTCATAACTGCGATGAAGAATGGCCCGGAGTGGGTTGTCCGCGGGACAGCAAAGGAAGTTGTTCGCTTGCGTTGCACGCTGAACAAAATGCAATACTGTACGCAACAAAAAACAATGTTTCGTTAGAAAGCGCCACGCTATATGTTACACTTTCGCCTTGCATAGCCTGCGCACGGGTGATTTACACCATGGGAATAAAGAAAGTCATTTATCTTGATTCGTATGCGGCGTATAAGGGACTTCCTACGGATGAGGGGGTGGATTTTCTGCGTAAATTTGGTGTGGAAGTTGTGCGTTATATTTTTAATGAAGCATAAGATTAAATGAATCGCAGATTGCGAAATATAGTTGTGGTAGTTTTCGTTTTTCTTTCAACGGCGTTCTTTGCCCAGGAAAATAACGAAGGTGGAAAAGGTGGAGAGAAAAAAAGCTCTCCAAAGAGTGAGCGCGCCAAACGTAAGGCTGATAAGCGAAAATGGAAAGAAGCCAGAAGAAAAAAGAAGGCGGAAGAAAAGATGATTAAAAATCATCACAAGAGATTGCAGACAAAAACAGTTCGCAAGCGAATGAAATCTTCAAAAAAGAGGGCTCAGCGAAGCAATGACAACAAGAGAGAATTTTTTCTCAGACGCTGGTTCTCCAGAAAATAGCGAGCAGTAATAATTGCTTCATTAGAATC
>CBIHPU010000229.1:0-6088 GCA_966211935.1 uncultured bacterium
AGCCTGATACGTGCACAAAAATTTCTTGTCCGCCTTCTTCTTTAATAAATCCGAAACCTTTTGTTTCGTTGAAGAATTTTACTGTTCCTGTTTTCATTTGGTGTTTTTTTTGCTGCTCTCGCAGCGTTGTTATTGTTTGTTAATTATTCTCGCTGAGTCTTTGCCCATCTCTATTTCTAGTGCATGAAAACTTCATGCCCGGGTTCAGACTTCAATTGTAAACGATCGAATGTAAATTTGAATTACAAACTGATTGAACTTACAGTTTTCAGAAAGAATGCATCAAAGATAGTAAAATATTTCTAACCAACTAACACTTATTCAGCTATCTAATGTTAACTGGTTTTTTTTCACTTAGAAAGAACTTTAAACTCTGTTCTCCTGTTCAATGCGCGGCCTTCCGCAGTTTTATTGTCCTGTATGGGAAGAGAATCCCCATATCCTTTGGCATTGATCCTTTTTCCGTCCACACCTCTCTCTTCAAGGTACGCCTTAACCGTATATGCCCTGTCCGTTGACAGTACCTGGTTACTGGAAGATGAACCAACAGTGTCTGTGTGTCCGCCAATTTCAACTTTAACATTGGGATTGTCATTCAGCCAGATGGCAAATTCGTTTAACATTATATAAGAGCGCGGATCAAGTTCTGCGGAATTGGTTTTGTAATGTATTTCATTCATCACAATACGCTCGTTAAGTTTCATCTCCTGCATTTCAAGAGTTACATCTTTTGGAGGGTCCTTGAATGTGTTGTCTTTCACTTTTACAATTGTAGCGGTAAATGCGTAGTCCTCTTTTTTTGGCGCAACAACCGCTTTTTCCTTAAAGTATTTTTTATTTAAGGCGGCTATATATTCTCCACTCATTGAATCTACCACAGCCTGCACCTTTACTGTTCCTTCGGGATTTATTATCTCAACTTTCGCTCCGCGCATTTTATTTCCATCCACATCTAAAACTGTTCCGCGCAGAAATGTTACCTCGGATGGCTGCGCCTCTTCATACAATTCAAACGCGTAGACATCAAATTTTCCAACTCCTTTTGTGCGGTCAGATGGCTCCGCGAAAAAATAACCAAAGGAACCGTCAGTACTCACAATAAGTCCAGCATCATCTTCCGGTGAATTTATCGGATATCCCAGGTTCTCGGGTTTTTTAAATGTGAGCGTCTTCTCATCTTGCTTGGAAAAATAAATATCAAGACCACCATAACCATCAACGCGTCCGTCTGAACAGAAATATAATGTTTCACCGTCGGGATGAATGAAAGGACATTTTTCGCGCCCCTGAGTATTAATAACCGGTCCCAGATTCAAAGGTTTTCCAAACTGACCTGTAACAGCATCTCTTCTCGCGATATAAATATCGATCTCACCAAGACCACCCTGCCGGTCACTGGCAAAAAATAATGTATTGCCATCCGGAGAAATACTTGGTTGTGAATCCCACGCGAGCGGATCGTTAATGTTCTTCACTTTTTCAGGTTTTGTCCACTCACCGTCAAAAAAATCGCGGTAATAAATGTCTGCATTCATGCCGGCTCCATCGTCGGTAAAAATGGTATAATACAATCTTTTGTTGTTCAGCGTAAGTGTAGGTCCTCCTTCGTTTGCCTTCTGGTTAAAAGGATAATACATTGCTTCCGGCTCGGCCCAGTTACCATCTTTATTTCGTTTGGCGTACATGAATATTTCCTGCCATTGCTCCACCTCGTGAATCATTCCTTTCGCTTTATATGGCTGTCGTCGCGTAAAATAAAAGGTGCTGTCGTCAGGCGAAATGTAACAGAGAAATTCATCAACCGGACTAGATATAGGTGTTACGACTTTAGGATCAAATGGAACTTTTTTTCCTTCTTTTTTAAGATCGATTTCAATTTGCGCCAGCATGAGTGTTGCGTTGTATTTCATCTGCTCATAATCCTTCGCAAATTTTGCGTCGTCGTGATTGGTGAAATTCAAATACGCCAGCAGATATTTTTTTGCTGAATCATTTCTTCCGTTATCATAATAATCATAGCCGATATAATAATATGGATCGGAATGAAAATCGGGACAATCTTTAATTACCGCTTTAAATAGTGGTTTGATGGCACCGAAATCCATTTTCTCAAGCTTCCATAATGTCAGCATTTCCTGCGCGAGTGCGAATTTCGCTTCCACATATTCGGAGTCTATTGAGAGCGCCTTGTTCAGGAACTCCATACGCTCTTTTTTGTCCTTGTATTTTTTCTTGTCCTTCGCTTTTTCGTAAAGCGCTATCGCTTTTTTTGAAGTAGCCTGGTGACAGCCGGTTTGCTCTTCTTCTTCGTTCTGTGCAAAAAAATTCAGTGGCAGCACAAACACAGCACACAATAACAAAATGCTTAGATTTTTCATTCTGAAGGAATAACGGTAAACTAAAGCTTAAGATACTTCGTCAATACAAAAATAGCTCCAATAAAAAACCCCTCCGCCTGCGCGAAAGGGTTTTTATAAACACGCTAACAAAAATTAATATTGTGAGAAACCTGTACGGTCAGCAACCTTGTGTTCAATTAACAAACCAACGCATGCAGCGTCTGATGGTTTGCCTTTTGCGCCTTTTGTTTCTCCGCTTGGTACAGTTACTTCAATGATCAGCTGTCTTGTGCTGGAAGAAGAAAATTCAAATTGCTTTACGTTCTCTTCTTTCGTGTTATCGAACAACTCTTCATTGGTCTTTGCATCAAATATTTTGAACTGTATGTTATCTCCAAGAATATCCGACTCCGCGCACACTGTAAGGCGGTAATCCATTCCCTTATAAACAACGCAGCGTAATTTTGAAGTTGAACCCATTGCGAATAATCCGCTTTTGGATTGAGCATTGTATTTGAATTCGCGCTCATCGTCTTTAGATCCTTCCATCAGACATTTTGAACGATGAAACTGTCCGCAAACGCTGGATTGCGCTAAAAGGCTGCTTGCGTTTGAAACTAACAGGCAGGAGATGATTGTAGCAGCAAAAAATTTATTCATAATAAATTGTATTATTTAATTTGAGCGAAATTATTTCTGATCGATTTTACTTTTTCCGCAACCATCTTGAATTGTTCGTTTGACATTTCAAGAACCGTGCCACCACCAAACACTTTTTTGTTCTTATCACTGCTTTTAGGTTGTTCAACCGGCACTTCTTTGATTTGGTCGTAAACTGCTTTTAGTTCTTCCAGCTGTTTCTTTGCTTCTGCAACGCCTGCATCACTCTCATATTTCTTCATGAAAAGTATGATGTCCTCCAAAATATATTTCTGATCCGCAAAACGGGACACAGCCGGATTTTTTGGATCGAAATTGATAAGGTTAGCCGCAATATTGAGACTCTCAATGTAACCTCCGGCAACAACAAGTGCCAAAGTTGGACCTTTACCATTACGCTCAAGAATGTCGGATGAAGAAGCGTAGATCTCGTCAGCGATTGCGGCAAGCGAATCCGCGTTCTTTACATTGGACTCAGCGCGTTTCATAACATCAGCTGTAAGAACCGATGAAACTCCTATCTCTTCACCAAGAGTTCGTACAACTTTGAAATACTCCTGCGCCTGTGAACCCATATCGAAAATGCTGCAATATGAAAGATCACAAGTATAAATTCCAAAGTTCAGCGCCATAGACTTAGCGTCCTGGTAATTCTTTGAATTATCTACCGGATTTAAAAACGAAGTGTTTTTGGTGTTGCCTTTTGAGGTTTCACGAATAAAACCAAGCATTTCACTTGGAGAAGGAAGACCGATCATTTCCTGGTTCAGCTCATCGGTCATTACGTTCGCTGTGTCAGTTTTAGGAATCGTGTCGTTTCCTGTTGTGTGATCATCGTCTCCTCCGCCACCGCATGAGGTTAAAATCAGTCCGGCCGCAAGTGGGATTGCTGCAAAAATGGTCCTGAGTTGTTTGTTCATATAGAGATTATTGTTTTTAGATCAATTTCCTGTGATAAGTTTTGCTACCAGATCAGCAGCTTCCTGAAGTTGTATTGCCGAGTAAACTTTTAATCCTGACTCGTCAATAATTTTTTTCGCTTCGGTAGCGTTAGTTCCCTGCAGACGAACGATGATGGGAACAGGAATATTTCCCATGTTCTTGTACGCGTCCACAATTCCTTTTGCAACTCTGTCGCAACGTACAATACCGCCGAAAATATTTACCAGGATTCCTTTTACATTCGGATCTTTTAGGATAATTCTGAAAGCCTTTTCAACTCGCTCAGCATCTGCTGTTCCTCCTACGTCAAGGAAGTTTGCAGGTTCTCCGCCGGATAATTTAATGATATCCATTGTGGCCATTGCAAGACCAGCTCCATTTACCATGCAACCGATGTTTCCGTCAAGTTTTACATAGTTAAGATGATATTCACCTGCTTCAACTTCCGTTGGATCTTCTTCTTTTGTATCACGCATCGCTGCATAATCCGGGTGGCGATATAACGCGTTATTATCAAGTGATACTTTCGCGTCAACTGCTATAATTTTGTTGTCAGAAGTTTTAAGGACCGGATTGATCTCAAACAAGGAAGCGTCGATTGAAGTGTAAGCTTTGTATAATGATTTTACAAAAGCGATCATCTCCTTGTTCGCTTTTCCTTCAAGTCCTAAATTGAAAGCGATTTTTCTTGCCTGGAAATCGAGTAATCCTGTTTTAGGATCGATCTCTTCTTTCCAGATCAGCTCAGGAGTTTTTTCTGCAACTTCTTCAATATCCATCCCGCCTTCAGTAGTATAAATAATAGTATTTCTACCTTTCGCGCGATCGAGCAACACGCTCATATAAAATTCCTTGGTTGGACTCTCTCCGGGATAATAAACATCCTGCGCAACAAGAACCTTATGAACCTTTTTACCTTTAGCGCTTGTTTGTGGCGTTATCAGGTTCATTCCAATAATCTTCGATGCTTTTTCTTTTACGTCTTCCGCGGTCTTCGCTACCTTAACTCCTCCGCCTTTTCCGCGTCCGCCTGCATGAATCTGCGCTTTGATAACAACCACATCGCAGTTGTACGTCTTTTTCACTTCTTCTGCTGCTTTAATTGCCTGCTCTGTTGTTTCAGCAACAATGCCTTCCTGAATAGCAACCCCGAAACTTTTTAAGATCTGTTTGCCCTGATATTCGTGAATATTCATTAACTGTTAAATTCTTGTTAAGGCTCAAAATTAGGTTTTTTATTTACATAACCAATATTTGCCAATATTTCTTTTCTCAAAAAATAATATACTTTTTTTCTTGAACTTCGGCTTACTTTTTGCATAAGTCGCGTTATCCTGTTTACATGAAATCTCTTTTCCTTTTCATATTTTTTTTAAGTCCATTGCTGGCTTTTTTTCAGAATTCAAGCATTAAAACCGAAGAAAGCGAACACGATTATGGACAGGTTGAAAATGTTTACCGGCTGCAGAGCGATTTTGTATTAAAGAATGAAAGTGGTCGAAACCTGTACCTGATGCGCGCTGATGTTCCTAAAGAAATAAAGGTTTGGACAAGTAAAAAAACAATTTTACCGGGAGATACCGTATCCGTTCAGGTTTATTATCAACCGGTAAACGAGGGGAAATTCAGCTTTCCGGTTAAGCTGGTAACGAGCGCTGATGCCGAACCTTTTATTCTGAAAATTAAGGGCGATGTAAAAAGTATAAAAAAGGATGATAAAACAGCCTGCTTTTATTTCAAAAAACCGAAACCAAAGTTTGCCAAAGATCCTGAACCTATTGTTGTTGCTTCCCGCCATACAAATGGTGACAGTCTTTTTTATAAAAAACCGGAACACAGTGCCTTGCTCGCTGAATCGCAATTCTTAAAGGATCATGAAAAGAAAACACCGGAACCGGTTAAACCCGTACCAACCGTTTCCAATACTTTGCTTCCTCCCGAACAGTATAAGCCCAACAATATAATTTTCCTTATAGATGTTTCAGGTTCCATGATCGATTCAACCAAGTTGCGCTGGCTGAAATTGTCTATGAAAAAGCTGATTGCGAATGTGAGAGACGAAGACAAAATTACACTGGTAACCTACCGCGATTCGGTTCGCTGTCTTGCTGAAGGTTATGGCGCAAAGGACAAAAAACGTCTGATTG
>CBIHPU010000230.1:0-6080 GCA_966211935.1 uncultured bacterium
AAAAGGAAAGCGCCTCATCTCGCTGATTGATCTGACCATAAGTATTTCCAAGATTGGTGTAGCTGGTTCCAAGTCCCCTTTTATTTCCAAGCTTAAGATCTATACTTATTCCACGCTGAAGAAACTCAATGGACTTATTGTAATCTCCTATTTCCATATACGTCATACCCAGATTATTCAGCATTTTTGCCATACCCGCACTGTCCTTCAATTCTGTTCGGATCGCAATCCCCTCCTTATAACTTTCTATTGCTTTGTCCGACAAACCAAAATCGCCTTGCGCCAGTCCAAGATTGTTCAATGCCTTACCAAGCTCTGTTTTCTCACCGCACATTTTAAAATAAGAAATGGCTTTGCTGTAATTATCAATGGATTCTTTCAACTCTCTACGGCTATAATGAAACTGGGCGCGTAAATGAAAAGCTCTTCCTTTATACTTGTCACTATTTTCCTTTTCGGCGTAAGTAATGATTTCATTTATGTAGGGCAAAGCCTTTTCATCTCCCTGCTGGCAATATGAACTTGCAAGATTGATCAGCGTTTTCACCCTGACTGTATCCTTTGCAGTCTTTAACACATTCAGAAGGGAATCAATATTAACTCCCGAACGCATTTTTGCGGGGAGGAAGAAAATTATGAAAAGGAAAAATATGAAATTTCTAACCTTGAACATTCTTGCCAAAAGAAATTCAAAGATATAAAAACTGAATGATGGAAACCCTATAGTAGATTGTGAAAACGTTATCTTTGAGACCATGGCAATTCAACTTGTTAAAGCTGGCGCAGCTGATATTCCGTTGATCACAAAACTTGCTACGGAAATCTGGCAGGAACATTACCCTTCAATCATTTCCCGGGAGCAGATCAGTTACATGCTTGGAAAAATGTATTCCGCTGAAAATCTAAGAAAGCAGCTGCTGGAAGATGGGCATGAATATTTTTTAATTCAAAAAAACAATGAAAATGCAGGATTTGTTTCTGTTTCAACTGACGACAGTAAAAACTGGATGCTTCACAAGTTCTATATTCTTGCGAATGCCAGGGGAATTGGAAGCGAGGCGTTCAAACAGCTCCTCATTTTGTTAAATAATCCGGAAACGATTCGTTTAACAGTTAACCGCCAGAATTATAAATCAATAAACTTCTATTTTAAAAACGGTTTCAGAATTGAAAAGGTTGCGGACTTTGATATTGGAGATGGATATTTTATGAATGATTTTGTGATGATATTGGAAAGATTTGACAAACCACATTCGGCCTAGCCGATATATAATAATTAAAAAAAAACTAACTGATTATTCACGATTGTGGTGTTACTAATTATAATTTTGGTGGAAGTGAGTTTTAACAAGGTAAAAACCGACATTTGATTCCTCAAAATGTTGAAGCGATATTTCAGTAATAAGTTTGTTGAGGCCGGATGCGATGAAGCAGGCAGGGGCTGTCTTGCCGGACCCGTTTACGCCGGTGCAGTAATTCTACCAAGGAATTACAAAAGCGACCTGCTGAACGATTCAAAAAAACTCAACGAAAAACAACGGTTATTAATGCGTGATGAAATTCAGACAAAAGCCATTGCATGGGCGGTTGGAATTGTGAGCGCGGCTGAAATTGACGAGATCAATATTTTGAACGCTTCTTTTCTTGCAATGCACAGGGCGCTCGATCAGCTGAAAACACAACCAACGTATTTGCTCATTGACGGAAACCGCTTCAACCCTTACAAGGAAATTCCACATCGCTGCATTATTGAAGGTGATGCAAAATATTTATCCATCGCCGCAGCAAGTATTCTGGCTAAAACCTACAGGGATGAGGAGATGGAAAAACTTCATGACGAATTCCCTTTGTACAACTGGAAACAAAACAAGGGTTACGCAGTGAGGTCTCATCGTAAAGCCATAGAGGATCACGGCTCCTGCGTATATCACCGAAAAAGTTTTTCGCTATTTGATCCGCAACTGGATATTGAATTTGAAGAAGAGCTGGGTGAATAATAGTTCGACTTCAAGCTATCTGAAAATCTTTCCGATCGTTCTGAAAATAATTTTAAGATCTGTGCCTATCCCCTGTTCTCCGATATAACGGAGGTTGAGCTTCAATTTGGCGGGCATAATTTCTTCAATGTAGGTTTTCTCCGGATCTGCCGCCTTGCCCAAAATCTCATTTTCATCAATGTATTCAATTGACGCATAATCTGTGATGCCCGGACGAACCGATAAAACTTTTCTTTGTTCTTCGCTATACAGATCAACATATTTCTTTACTTCAGGACGTGGTCCGACAAGGCTCATGTCACCAAACAGAACATTGAGTAATTGCGGCAACTCATCCAGCTTATACCTTCTCAAAAAATATCCAATTGATGTGATCCTGCTATCTCTACCTCCAATTGTAAGCAGACCTTTTTTGTCAGATCCGGTTCGCATGCTTCTGAATTTATAGAGCGAAAACTCATTACCATTCCTTCCTACTCTTTTTTGTTTATAGAATATTCCACCTGGTGAAGAAAATAATATAAGCAATGACAAAATAATAAAAACAGGAAACAGAATGATCAAGCCAACCAGGGAAAATAAAATATCAAATAATCTTTTCATTAAACGGCAGATCTGATTACGGTATTAACCGCTTCCTCAACCACAGAGCAAACTGTTTTCAATTGCACCTCTGTGAGATCATAAAAAACCGGCAATGATATTTCGCGGGAATAATTATTGAACGTTACAGGATAATCTTTAATGTCATAGCCTAGTTTTTTATAATAACTCATCATGGGTACCGGGATGAAATGCACGTTCACGCTCACATCTTTCTCTGAAATGTACCTGATCATCGCGTCTCTGTAGTTCTCACTTATTCCATTAATACGCAACGGGAACAAGTGGTAAGATGATTCTTTCTCCGCGGTTTTATACAGAGGTAGCTCGTAATTATTTCCTTTCAGAGCTGCCGCGTATTCATTAACGATCTTCTTTCTTTTCAAAAGTGTATCGTTGTCGTATCGCTCAAGTTCGATCAATCCTATGGCCGCGCAGATATCTGTCATGTTGCATTTGAAACCCGCCTCAACAATATCATATCTCCAATTACCTTTCTGCATTTTCGCAAGCGCGTCTTTGTTTTGTCCATGCAATGTATACACGCACAAAAAATCATAGATCTCTTTATTATCAAAAGGCGCGGGAAGATTTAGCGCTACTGCTCCGCCTTCCGCGGTTGTGAGATTTTTAACTGCATGAAAAGAAAAAACAGAAACATCTGTCAGGCTGCCGGTCCGTTTTCCTTTATACCACGCACCAAAACTATGCGCGGCATCAGACAACACTAGAATTCTCCCCAGTTTTTCCTGAATAAGATTTGCAGGTTTAAACCTGGAAGAATAATTTTTTGCAAGTTGATTGATCTCATCGTAATCGCAGGGAAATCCGCCAAAATCAACAGGCATGATCACTTTTGTCTTTTCAGTAATGTGTTTTTCTATTTCCTTTACATTGATATTAAAATCATCGGAGTTAACATCCACAAAAACCGGCTTTGCTCCGCAGTGAATGATAACATTTGCAGTAGCGGAATATGTATAAGCCGGAAGAATAACTTCATCACCCTCTCCGACTCCGAACCACCTTAACATGATCTCAAGACCCGCTGTTGCTGAATTCAAACAAAGTACGTTTTCTATTTTGCAATATGAAGCAATCTCTTTTTCAAACTTCTTTGTACGCGGACCAGTAGTTATCCACCCGGACTTCAATGCAGCCGTTACTTCATCAATTATTTTTTGATCTATGCGGGGCGGTGAGAATGGAATCATTAGAATCTACGTATTACGAATATTGTACGAATTTACAAAATACGAATCAAACTCAGTGCCATCAGAACATAAGGTTAACGAACCGTAACTTGAATTTTTTAGATATTACGATCGTCAGGATTATGAATCGATGATTTAATCTTGACTGAATCACTACCGGTATATAGAAAACAATAAAACAAAACGATAAAAACGATCCCCGCCTGTGTTTCGAACATAGACTCAACTGAAAGATTTATGGCAACCACGATGAGGAACAAAAGAAATATAAAGTTGCGCCTGCGGAACGCATAAATGAATCCCCCAAGAACTATAACGCTAAATAGAATTAATCCCTGAATGCCCAACGCCATGGCTATCTGAAAATATTGATTATGCGCGTTCAACTCGCGCTCAATTGCAAAGGACATCCCCTTATCCTTGTATTTGTTCATGAGTTCGGTGTTTGCATCTCCCGAACCGACGCCATATGGATTCTCCCTGATCACTTCTTTCGCGCAGATCCAGATCATGCGTCTTATTACGTTACTTTCTGCACTTGTCCTATGTTTTTCAAACAGCTCCTGTTCGCTTAATCCTGAATTCGCAAAAACCGCTTGAAAACGTTCCAAAGGAACAGAAGTAATCAACATTGAAGATGCACCCAGACCCAATGCAATTAAAAAAACTATCAATGTCTGTTTTATTTTTTTTCGCCTGATTGAAAAATAAATCATCAAAAGCAGAGCAACAATCGCAAGGCTTATAATTCCGGCTTTTGATGCAAGGAATAAAATAATTACTACGAACCAGGCAATTTCAAAAAGACGAAAAGCTTTTTGTTTTGGCGACAATTCATCCGCTTTGTCAATCAGATTTATACCCAGCCATGCAATTGCGAAAACATCATACATTGCGCTATAGCTGGGATGAAGCAAAAAGGAAAACGCGCTGGAAAAAAAACAATCAGTGTTTCCTTCGTTCAAATAACAAAACAGTGAAAGAGTAAGACTGATTACAGAATGAAGAAAAGCACCTGAAACAAAAACACGAAAGAAAATATTTCTCTGCAGCTTAGAAAATTGAGGAATCACAAGAAACAACAGGGGGAAGATCAGGAATGAAAGTTTACGCTCGACAACTGTTGCCGCCATGCCTTCAGTTTCTGTCCAATGCAAACCAACAATGTAAAGCAAATAAAGAACCACAGGTAAAATAAGAAGTGGCCATTCTCTGAATTTCCACGTTAACTCCGTCCAACGGAATGGAAGTGTAAGTAAAATCATTAAAACACAGGCCGGAACCAATAGAGGAAACACAGGAAGCGTAAAAAATAACAGCAACCATGGAACCATGAAAATCATTTCACGGTTAGAATTCCATATTTTTTCCCTGCTAATCATTTTTTCTGATCACAGTAATAAGATGTGTCCTTAAAAACGGAAAAATATTGAGGGCCTTGTACAGACCCGGAACACGACGACCTATTGGCGGAGCCAGCGTGACCTTATAAAATTTAAAGGAACAACCACCAAACAGATTCTTAATCTCTTCAAATGAAACCTTTTTTACATCAGGATTTTTTGGATTGTTGTAAATAAAATCATAAGAGAGAATAATGCCTTTTGGAGACAATAAGCGCAACATTTTCTGTGCAAGTTGCGCGCGAAATTTATCGTCAAGGATGGAAGAAAATACAGTAGACTGAAACACGAGATCATATTTTTTTTTCTCTTCCAACGCCAAAGCATCTCCCTCATGAAGTTTTATCGCGGGAAACGAATTTCTGAATGAATCCGCTCTTACAGGCAACAATTCATTGGCTTCAATATTCTCAGGCTTAAATCCCGCATGCATAAAAAAAGAAATGTTTGGTCCCCCTCCCGCTCCAATTTCCAGCATTTTTTTATTGCTGAGATCTCCGAGTTCTTCATCCAGAATCCTCCTGTAAATCTTCTCCCGCTCCTCAATTATAAAAGCAGAATAGCGCGCTGCTTTATCTCCACGCACATCTTTTCTGCGACCATAACGTTTTGCTATTTCATCTACTTCACTCACTATTACTTCAAAGCGATTAAAAAGTTCTCAGCAATTTTTTCCCTGTCAAATTTTTCAGCGACATACCTGTAACCGTTCTCTCCAAATTTCTTTTGATTCTCAGGACTTAGAAACAACTCACGGACTTTTTCGGCAAGATGCTCATCATTCTCCGGCTCAAAAAATAATCCCGCCTTTCCTTCATCAATAAATAGTTCCTTTGCCTCCCCCTCTACTCCAAGAAATAACG
>CBIHPU010000231.1:0-6077 GCA_966211935.1 uncultured bacterium
TCTTGAAACCGAACTAAAAAAAATTGAGGATAACTATGATCATATCATCATAGACTGTCCTCCTACACTTTCCACATTTACGAATTTGTCTTTATGCGCAAGTGATAAAGTAATAATTCCAATGCAGGCTGATGTTTTGTCACTCAAAGGATTGTTACAGATAATGGATCATATAGAATTCATCAAGAGAGAATACAATCATGATTTGGAAATCCTGGGAGTCTTAGCTGTGCTGGTTGACGAACGGAGACAGCTGACGCACGAAATACTGGAATATATCAGAGACAATTACAACGTAAATATTTTTAATAATTATATACACGCCAATGTAAAGGCGGCGGAGGCACCGTCATTTGGAAAAAGTGTAATTGACTATGCACCAGAATCAAGAAGTGCAACAGATTATCTTGCTTTTTGCAAAGAATTACTTGCGATTATTGAAAAGAATCAAAAAAATGTAATGGCATGAAGGCACTTAAAATCCTTAAACAAAAAAAAACGATCATGAAACTGGGTAGGTGGGCTTTTGTATTTTTTCTAATCAAGGGTCTTGTTTGGGTGATTTTTGCGGTAATAATTTCAAAAAATATCTGATGATGGAAAACCAAACTATTTCATTATTTGATCGAATTGGAGGAATCCCGGCATTAGAAGCGGCTGTAGATATTTTTTACAAGAAAGTTACGGCAGATCCTGAGCTCAAGAGTTTTTTTTACAATACTGATATAAGAGTGCAACATGGCAAGCTGAAAGCCTTTCTTGCAATGGCCCTTGGGGGTCCTGTTAAATATGAAGGAAAAGATCTGCAAAAAGCGCATATCAAAATGGTAGAAAACGGAATGCAGGATTTCCATTTTAACAAGGTTGTTGAACATCTGGAAAAAACTCTGCACGAACTTAACGTATCACATGACTTAATAGAAGAAGTAAAAACCCTGGTTGAATCAACCCGCAGTGATGTACTGAATAAAAACGAAAACTATCATACCATGGCACTTGGAAATAACCTAAAAAAACACGAAAAAAGTCAATCAATGGACAATAAAAAAGAATCTAATGGATCCGCTTCGGTAACCGCAGCTGGCATTACAGGACAAATAGATTTTCTGCAGGTGCTGCAGGGATCTGTATACTCAATTGTTATTATAGATGAATTTGGCAAAATATTATTCTTTAATGACTCTGCAGAACACTTGTGGGGGTATACCCGTGAAGATGTAGAAGGGCAAAACATAAAGATGCTTATGCCGTTTAACGTTGCAAGGGAGCATGACGACTATCTTAACCGCTATAATACGACTGGTAAAAAAAATGTAATGGGCAGCAGCCGCGAGGTAAAAGCGCTCAGAAAAGATGGAAAAGAAATTGATATCCTGCTGGCTCTTTCAGAATCACATATGGGAGAAATCAAAGTTTATACTGCGATCATTCAGAATATTACGGAGAAAAAACAAATGGAGCAGCGCACAAAACAGGATGCTGAAGAATTAAGGGCACAAGAAGAGGAGTTGCGTCAGAATATGGAAGAAATGGAAGCCACGCAGGAAGAAATGCAGAGGGCCATGAGTGAGAGTGAAAAACAAAAGAATATTACCGCACAAACACTTGAACAAGCTCTTGATGCAGTTATTACAATTGACCATGATAAATCCATCACATTCTTCAATAAGGCAGCAGAAGAGATGTTTGGATACAAGCGTGAAGATGTGATTGGTAAAAATGTAAAGACTATTGTTCCTTTTGAACACCAGGACAAGCATGATCAATATGTCGACAGCAATATCAGCAGTGGCGTAAATAAAGTAGTAGGAATATCGCGCGACCTCGAAGCTACAAAACGTGATGGTACCAGATTCTGGATTAACCTTTCTCTAAGTAAAGTTAAAACAGATGATAGTAAAGTAATTTTCACAGCATTTATAAGGGACATTACTTAACAAAAAAACCTGGTGGCGATGCTTGAGCAAACACAACGGGAAGTTGAAGCCCGTATGGCTTCCGTTGATGTGGCATGCATATTATCATAAACCGATCTGAAAGGAAATATTACTTATGTAAACGACAAGTTCTGCGAAGTAGCGCAGTTTACCAGAGAAGAATTATTGGGTCAGCCACAGAACATCGTACGGCATCCGGACATGCCAAAAGAAGTTTTTAAAGAATTATGGGCCACAATAGGGCGCGGAAAAATTTTTCGTGGAATTGTAAAAAACAAAAAAAGAGATGGTACACCATATTATGTAGATGGAATTTTTACTCCGGTATTAGGCTCCAACGGTAAGCCGGTAAAATATATTGGTGTTCGATTTGATATTACCGATTCGACAATTGAGAGTCAACGCATGAAAGGAATTCTGGATGCTATTGACCTCTCGTACTCATTGATCGAGTTTGACATTAAAGGAAATATTCTCACATGTAATGAAAATTTTCTGAGCGCTTCAGGATACAGCACCAGTGAGATTACCGGCAAACACCATCGTATGCTTGTTGAATCCTCCTATGCTAACAGCTCTGAATACCAGCAATTCTGGAACGACGTTGCGAATGGAAAAATTCATAAAGGAGAATATAAACTTGTTTCCAGGAGTGGAAAAGAAGTATGGCTCAACGGATCTTACTCGCCTGTTAAAGATGAAATGGGAAGAATATTTAAAGTTGTAATGATAGCTTCTGATCTGACAGAATTAAAAAATCAATACAATGAGATCAGCAAGATAATTTTCAATATGTCTGAAGGTGATTTGAGAGATCAATTTACTTTAGCTGCTGAGGGCGATGTGAAGAAAATGGCTGATGCATTAAATGTTTCAATTAAGAACCTGAACAATATACTCAGCAATATAAACCAGGTTGCAAATCTGGTAGCCACATCTTCAGAAGAATTATTGACTAAGGGTGAACAAATGAAAAGCACTACCCAGGAAGTTGCTTCCGCTACCCAACAGATGGCTGAAGGTGCGCAGCAGCAGGCACAACAGACGGATGAAGCGTCCAAACTTGTTGAATATGTGCTTAAATCGGCTAATGAAATGACGAAAAAAGCTGAGATTATTAATTCATCAGCTGAAAAAGGACAAAAGAGCGCTTCAGATGGATTGACAACAATACGCAAAGTAGTCGAAAACATGACTGAGATACAGTCTTCGGCCCAACAAACATCTCAATCAATTCCTGTACTTACGCAGAGAAGTGAAGAAATAGCAAGAACACTGAATGTGATAACCGATATCGCATCACAAACCAATCTTCTCGCATTAAATGCTGCAATTGAAGCAGCAAGAGCAGGTGATGCAGGTCGTGGATTTGCTGTGGTTGCGGAAGAAATAAGAAAACTTGCCGAAGATTCCAGAAAATCTGCAATTGATATTGAACGCGTCATTAGCGAAGTTCAGAAAGATGTTTCTTCTGCAGGTAAAGCAATTGGTAACATGGAAAGTAACGTGAAATTAGGCAATCAGGCTTCGAGAGAAGCAGAATTTGTATTTCAATCAATCGAAAAATCAAGTATTGACACGCTTAACCTATCAAAAGAAATTCTTGAAGGAGCTGCCGGACAAAAAGAATCCATTAATAATACAGTAAAAAACATAGAGAAAATTGTAGTTGTTTCAGAGGAAACTGCAAGCGGAACAGAACAGGTAGCAAGCAGTACCAAAGAATTAAGCCAGGGAATGAACGAAGTAACATCAACAAGCAAGGATCTTGCTGATGTAGCAAATCAGCTTCTAGAGAGCGTTTCAAAATTCAAATTAAAACATTAATTATGGACTTTGCACCAAATACCGCTGACACAGTAATCCCGGAGAAAGACAGTCAAAACTCTTTCGGCAAAAAAATACAGCTTATTATTTTCAAGTTGGGAAGTGAAGAATATGGACTTACTATCGATCAGATTAAGGAAGTTGTACTTACACCAAGTATAGCGCATGTTCCTCATATGCCCTCGTATATAAAGGGGGTCGCAAACATAAGAGGCAACATTATTGCAATCATTGATCTCGAAGAAAGGTTTTCGCTACATAATAATGAGAATACGATCTCAAACGAAGCGGCAAATTACACGCTTGTAGTAGAAAGCAATACACTTAAAGTAGGAATCCTTGTTAAAGAAGTTCCAAACACGCTTTCAATCCTTTCCAGTGACATTGATGACGCGAAGGGATTTATTCAGTTCAGTACAATAGATGAAAATTGCATTAAAGGAATCGTTAAAACAGGAGATCGCCTGATTATCCTTATTGACGTTTTTAAAATTATGGATCTGGAAAAATTACAAGTACATCAACTCACAAAAGAAAAACAATAATTATGTCTAAAACAATTTTAATTGTCGACGATTCGCTTTATATGCGCACCATGATTAATGAGGCTCTGACAGGAGCAGGTTATAATGTGATTGGACAAGCGGGTAACGGCGAAACCGCAATTGATATGGCCTTGGAACTTAAACCTGATCTTATCACGCTTGACAATATTTTACCGGATATGATTGGTACAGATATATTGAAAGTACTGAAGCAGGAAGAAAAACTGGGTGCTAAAGTGATTATGATTTCAGCGGTTGGGCAGGAATCTGTTATTCAGGAAGGCATGAGTCTTGGGGCTTCGGAGTATATCGTAAAGCCTTTTACTTCTGAGAGTTTGATAGGAGTAGTAAAACGTGTACTTGAATAAAGTCGTACTAAGTGAAAATCCTTGTAGCGGATGATTCGGCACTAATGAGAGCTTTTCTAAAGGATATACTGAAGAATGAATCATTTATTTCAGAAATTGTCACTGCCACCAATGGAAAAGACGCATTGGAAAAAACACTTGCAACAAAACCGGATGTGGTACTGATGGATCTAAATATGGGCGAATACGATGGCCTTTATGGGGTAAGAGAAATCATGGAAAAACAGCCAACGCCAATTGTAATTCTCAGCGCAATTGGAAATACTGACATGAACCCCATTCTGGAGGCATTGAAATATGGCGCTGTTGATTACCTCAATAAACCTGTGAAGAACATTGGTATGGTTAACGTTCGGGAAGAGGTGATACAAAAGATCAAACACGCGCACCAAGCCAATGTCATTAAGTATGAAACCAATAAGAGCATAACTTTTCCTCACACATTTGACAGCGAACTGAATTATGATGTAGTGGTTATTGGATCATCCACCGGCGGACCACCAGCTATAGAAAATATTCTGTCAAAATTACCAGAGAATTTTGCTTTACCTGTAATCATTGCGCAACATATGCCTGCCGGATTTGTTCCATCATTTGCGCAGCGACTGGATGCACTATGCCCGCTAAAAGTAACAATGGCTAAAAAAGGTGACTTGGTGAAGCCGGGAAACGTACTAATTGCACCAGGAAGCAGAAATATTGTTGTTAAGCGAAATGAAACCGGACAGGTAGAAGTAGACTTCACTTCAAAAACTTTTAAGGAATTTAATTATCCGAGCGTAAACGCGCTGATGTCATCAGTTGCTGAAACATACAGGGAAAAAACAATCGGCGTTTTATTAACAGGAATGGGAAAAGATGGTGCTGAGGGAATGAAAGCCATTTACAATTTTGGAGGATATACCATTGCACAGCATAAAGATACGTGTGTCGTGTATGGAATGCCCAAAGAGGCTGTTGACTCCGGTTCCGTAAAAAGCATAGTCCCAATTGACGAGATAAGTGTTTTTATTGTAAGCTGTATTTCCTAACATGAATAAAGAAGAACAATATAAAGAACTTTTCCTTTCGGAAGCGGTAGAGAGTTATGAACTGCTTAGCCGCTTATTTACCGAGCTGGAAAAAAACAACAGCAACCATGCTGTTATCAATGATATATTTCGCATCACGCATACGCTGAAAGGAAATGCAATGGGACTTGGCTTCACCTCTATCGCAGAATTGAGTCACTTACTCGAAGATATTTTTAATGAAATCAAGAATGAAAGACTGTCAATGGATGCTAATCTATTCGCAGCGCTTTTTAAAGGAGTAGACAAACTGGGAGAATTAATAAATGCTTTGCGCACAAACGAGCAAGTACGTTATAAGGGAATAAAAACCAGACTTGAAGTTTATCT
>CBIHPU010000232.1:0-6055 GCA_966211935.1 uncultured bacterium
GCTATATGTTGGGGTTTTTTATTATGAGTTTGTTTCAATTTGCCGAAGCAGAATGGCAATGTTTTTTTATGAGTTCCCTCATATAAAACAGAGAGATGAAAAGCACCATAAAGATTACACAACAAATAATTTCATTGTTATTGATTTTATTATTCCACAACATTCTTGTTGCACAAAGTTTTCCATCAGGATTCAGCCAGGTGAAAGTTGCAAGCATAAGCGAAGGAAGCGCCATGGCCTTTGCGCCGGACGGTCGTTTATTTGTTTGCCAGAAAACAGGCGCCATACGCATTGTTAAAAATGGAACTTTGCTATCAACTCCATTTCTTACATTGAGTGTAGACATCAACGGAGAAAGAGGAGTCAGCAGCATTTGTTTTGATCCTAACTTTAATACAAATCATTATGTCTACATCTATTACACCGCAAAAACACCAACTATTCACAATCGTTTGAGCAGATTCACTGCAAATGGAGATGTAGTACAGTCAGGAAGTGAAGTGCCGTTGCTTGACGCGGAAACAGTGACTGCGATTTATCATAACGGAGGTGGAATGGGATTTGGATTAGATGGTAAATTATATTTAGCCATGGGTGAAGACAACAAGCCCAGCAATTCCCAGAACATGGGAACATACAAAGGAAAATTACTCAGACTGAATCCAGATGGTTCGGCACCAGCAGATAATCCAATCACAAAAAAAATATGGTGCATTGGATTAAGAAATCCTTACACGCTTTCCATACAACCCGGCACCGGAAGAATTTTCGTGAATAATGTTGGAGCAGACAATTATGAAGAGATTCATGACGCAACAAACCCGGGACAAAATTTCGGCTGGCCATATGTTGAAGGATATTCCTCTGATCCGAATTATGACAATCCGTATTTCGCATATCCACATAACTCAACAGGTCAAAACGGATGTTGTATTGGAGGCGGTACATTTTTCAATCCGACTGCAACTAATTATCCATCGCAGTTTCAGGGAAAATATTTTTACCAGGATTTTTGTGACCGTTGGATCTATTATATCTCAACAAGCGGCTCACTGAACAACACAGTTTTTGCGACTAACCTGGTAACACAAAATTTAGCTATACAGGTTGGACCTGATGGCAATTTATATTACATAAACCGATACAATACTCAGGCAGGAGTCTATAAAATAATCTACACAAATAATAATGCGCCGGTAATAACAAATCATCCGGCGAGCCAGAGTATTACTCAGGGACAACCCGTAACCTTCAGCGTTACCGCATCAGGCGCAACGCCAATGTCCTATCAATGGAAAAAAAACGGAACGAATATTTCCGGAGCAACAGGAGCGACTTTTACAATTGCTTCTGTTCAGCAATCTGATGCCGGACAGTATTCTGTGTTGGTTTCTAATTCATATGGATCCGCATTAAGTAACAATGCAACACTAACGGTAACCGCATTCAATGCTCAACCCAGTGCCATAATCAATACACCAACGGATGGAATGTTATATACTGCCGGACAAACAGTTTCTTTTTCAGGAAGCGCAACCGATCCTGAAGACGGAACATTGCCTGCTTCAGCGTTTAACTGGTACGTTGAGTTTGATCATAACCAGGATCATCAGCATCCGGGTCCTGAATTAACTGATGGGGTAACATCTGGTTCCTTCGTAATTCCAAATACAGGAGAAAGTTCAGCCAATGTGTTTTATCGACTCATTTTAATAGTTACAGATTCAAAAGGATTAAAAGACACCGCATTTATAAGAATATATCCCAAGACATCCATACTCAATTTCAGTTCTGAACCAACCGGATTGAACTTTACTTTCGACAGTCAGCCCAAAACAGCGCCTTATTCTGTTGCTGCAGTTGAAGGCATGAATATTCCTATCGGCGCTGTTTCACCGCAATATAAAAACGGGCAGGCGTATGTGTTCGATCATTGGTCAAATAGCGGAACGCAGAACCAAACAATAGTAGTTGGTACCAATGATGCAAGCTATACTGTTTATTATAACGATACCGTTCTGGCTTGTTCCGCAACAGGCACAATAATGCGGGAAGTTTGGAATAACAAAAGCAGCAGCAGTTTAAGTGAGAGTGTTTTTTCAACGGCGGCCAATTCAACTTCAACATTGACAAAGTTCGAAGGACCAAGCAGCGCAGGTGATAATTACAACAGTAGAATACGAGGTTACATTTGTCCTCCGCAAAGTGGTAACTACACCTTCTGGATTGCAAGTGACAACAATAGTGAATTATGGTTAAGCACAGACGATAATCCCGCCAACAAAATAAAAATCGCTTATGTTTCAACGTATACGGGTTCTAAAGAATGGACAAAATACAGTAGTCAACGCTCTGCGCCTGTTCAACTTGTGCAGGGTGGAAAATATTATATTGAAGCAATACATCATGAAGGAACAGGTGGAGACAACTTAGCGGTTGGCTGGCAATTGCCCGATGCAACTTTTGAAAGACCAATTCCAGGATCGCGCTTAATGCCATTCGATGGAAGTAGTACACCACCTCCTTCATCGGAAAATCAATTGATAGCTGCAGGTGACAGCTGGAAATATCTTGATAATGGAACCGACCAGGGAACCGCGTGGAGAAGTTATTCATTCAATGATGCGGGATGGAAGACAGGAAACGCTCAATTAGGTTATGGGGACGGAGATGAAACGACTGTGGTAAGTTATGGCTCATCTTCCAACAAATACATCACGACCTACTTCAGAAAAAAATTCAATGTTACATCACTTAGCAATATTTCAGGTCTTGAACTGCAGTTACTTCGTGACGACGGAGCAATTGTTTATATAAATGGTAACGAAGTATGGAGAACAAACATGACATCTTCTTCTGTAACATACACAACACGCGCAACCACTTATATAGATGGGCCAAATGAATCTGTCTTCAACATTAAAACATTGAGTCCGTCAGTTCTCACCGAAGGAGATAATATCATTGCTGTTGAAATTCATCAGAACAGTTCTTCAAGTTCCGACATAAGTTTTGATCTGAAATTAAATGCAACAGGAACGTCAGGCGGCGGAGGCGGAACGGGAACGGTGTCGGTTAATATCACATCTCCAACAAATAACTTTACCTTCTCTTCGCCTACCAACATCAGCATAACAGCAAACGCATCAACCACCAGCGGCAGTATTACAAAGGTTGAATTCTATTCAGGCGGAATTAAGATTGGTGAAGATCTTACATCGCCATGGTCCTATACATGGGAGAATGTAACAACAGGAAATTACGCGATAACAGCCAAAGCATTTAATAGTGGAGGTCAATCTGCAACGTCATCCATAGTAAATGTTATTGTCAATACCTGCGCAACACCAACCATTACGGCGTCAGGTCCGCTGAGAATGTGTTCAGGATCTGTGACATTAAATTCAAATACAGGTTCGGGATTCAGTTATCAATGGATAAAGGACGGAACGAATATTTCCGGTGCTACTGCTCCGTCTTATACTGCAACAGCAAGCGGTAGCTATCAGGTGAGAATAATAGTTGGGACCTGCGCTGCCTGGTCAGCGCCTACGAAAGTGAAAATTGAAAGCGGATTAGCGGCAACGATAACAGCAGGCGGCCCAACAACATTCTGCAACGGAGGAAATGTTGTATTGTATGGAAATACCTGTTCAGGATATTCTTATCAATGGAAAAGAAACGGATCGGATATTCCGGGCGCAACGAGCTCAACATATACTGCTACTGTTGGAGGAGAATATCAATTAAAAGTAACACAGAACGGAGTAAACGCATGGTCATCTAAACTAATGGTAACAGTAAATAACTGCACGCAACAGATAACCGGCATAGATACTGAAATTCAATCAAGTGCTTCAGAACAATTTGAAGAAGGAATTGACATGAAAGTATTTCCGAATCCAAACACCGGCCTGTTTACTTTCAATATTAAGATGCCGGGAGTTAATTCAGAGAAAGTGATAATACGAATAGTAAACCTGCTGGGAGAACAGGTTTACAGCCAGGAATTAGCGGCAGCAGAAGAGATAACGCAGACAATTCAACTTGATGGAAATCTGCAAAGCGGAGTTTATAGTTTGCAGGTTGTACATGGAGATAAAGTTGAAAGCTTGAATGTTGTGCTGGCGCGATAGGCAGGACACAGAGCATAAATTTGCAAGGTGACTCAACAACTGGAACGTCAATAAACCTTGATAGTTTTCTTTAGGGTAGACTCCCCTAGGGTAGACCACCCTTACAAAAACCGTGCAGAAGTATTCAATGTGAATAAAAATTTATTTAAAAATAAGTTCAGAAATTATTACTGCAGGGTAGACTCCCTTAGGGGAGACCACCCCAACAAAAACCATGCAGAAGTATTAAATGTGAATAAAAATTTTATCGCGCGTCAGCGTGAATTATAAGAAAATTAAACTCTCACTCCAATAACACAGATATCATCGACCTGCTCCAACTTACCTTTCCAGCTCACAAAAACTTTTTTCAGCTCCTCTCCGACCTGTTCCATTGGTTTGTCTTTCGTATCCAGTAAAATCTCACGGAACCTGGAATATTTAAACTTCTTGCCTTTATCTCCGCCAAACTGATCAGCAAATCCATCAGAGAAGAGAAATACCTGATCTCCTTTCTTCAATTCTATTTTATGATTTGTAAATGCTTTTTTGCTCACGTGCCTACCTATTGGCTGATTGTCGGGCTGAAAAACTTCAACTGTCGCCGAATTATTTCGAATTACATAAAGTGGGTTGTTGGCTCCTGCATATTCAAGTACCGCGCTCTGTCCATCATCTGATTTCTGAAGATAACACAATGAAACATCCATCCCATCATTTACCGTTACACTGCTTCGCGAAAAAGTTTCTTCAACCAGCATATTCATTTCGTCAAGAATGGCCGCTGGCTTTGTTAAACCGAATTCATTTACGCAACGATTGAGCGCGTTATAACCAAGAAATGTTACAAAAGCTCCCGGCACACCATGACCCGTGCAATCGCAAGCCGCAAATAACAATGCTGGATTTTTAAATTCACCAGACGTTTCCCGGCCCTTCGCCCTGTTACTTTTCACAGGTTCGCACCAATAAAAATCACCGCTCACAATATCTTTCGGCAAAAACAAAATGAAAGAATCTGTTAAAAAAGCTTTGAACAATTCAACGTCCGGTAAGATTCCTTCCTGAATTCGTTTAGCATATTGTATTGAATCAAGTATGTCTTTATTTTTCTCCTCAATTATATGTTTCTGAATTGTGATCTCATTATTCATTTCCAACACTTCCTTGTTCTTAGCCTCCAGGTCGCGGTTCGCTTTTCTCTTTAAAATATTTCCGCGTACGGCGAAAAAAACAAGGATCAAAGAAATTATGCAGGCTATTGATACAATCCAAACAACCATTTTTCTACGGTTACTCTGAATTTCCTGTATCTCATTCTCTGCCCTCAGCAGTTCATTTTCTTTTTCCTTTTCTTCATTATGGAACTTGGCTTCCATCTCAGCAAGTTTCTTGTAAGATTCAATCTGAAAAAGCGAGTCTTTAATGTCGTTTGATCTTCGAATATAGGCAAGAGCGGATTTCATTTCTCCTTTCGCCTCACTAACTTCTGCAGCACGGATATAAAGATCCTTAAGCTGACCTGGCGCGTTAATCTCTATCGCCATTTGAATTGCCCGCTTCACGTGTTTCTCCGCTACTGGAACACGATTTAATTTAAGATTTGCATCGCTCAAAGAGTTCAGTGTGTTGATCGTTGAAAATTTATCTCCGAACTTTTCTTTAAGCACCAATGCCTTCTCAAGAAATGGAAGTGCGCCAACATAGTTTCCTTTGTAATTTTCAACTATGCCAAGATTAGTATAGGATGAGGCGAGCCCCTTTTCGTCCTTTATCTGCAAGCGTATCTCCAACGCTTTTTTATGATACTGCACTGCTTCTTCATATTTTTTCCAGTTCTGATAAACTGTCCCGATATTATTATATGAATTTCCTATTCTCCTCTTATCATCAATCTTTACAAAATAATCGAGTGCTTTTTTGTAACAGGAAAGCGCCTC
>CBIHPU010000233.1:0-6030 GCA_966211935.1 uncultured bacterium
ATTGAAAGAACAGGCTGAATTATTCAAGCAAAAAGGAAGCGAGATTTATTTATAGTTGAAGTATTTTGACAGAATTGTGCTGAAGAAAGAAAAGAATTACGATAAAAATTTCCGGCCCGTTGCATTAACGCTTGCTGGTTTTGATCCTTCGGGCGGAGCAGGAGTGCTTGCGGACGTAAAAACATTTGAGAAGAATAAAGTGTATGGACTTGCGGTCAATACCTGTATCACGTTTCAAAACGACAAACATTTTGCGGGAATAAAGTGGTTGTCGGACCAGGAGATAATTGAGAGTCTGACTTTATTATCACAACGATATAATGTGCGCGCCGCAAAGCTGGGAATGCATAAAAACATTGATGAAGTTCTTTTTCATGTGGGATTATTAAAAAAATACTGGCCGCAAATAAAAATTGTGTGGGATCCTGTTATGGGAAGCAGCTCAGGTTTCGATTTGAAATTGAAAATAGAAAAGAATCTGCTTGAAAAAGTGTTGTCGAAAATTACATTGGTAACACCGAATTTGCCTGAGCTGTAAAAAATAAGAACGGGGGGTGGAGGCAGCATTATTACATCGTGTTCTTTTCTTGTGAAAGGTGGGCATTCATCAGGAAAAATGTCGGAGGATCTTTTGTTTGAAAAAGGGAAACTTGTAAAAACATTTTCTTCGCGAAGGATTGAGGGAGGAGAAAAACATGGAAGCGGATGCGTGCTGAGTTCTGCTGTCACGGCCGGACTGGCAAAGGGACAAAGTCTTGGAACAGCGGTAGCGAATGGAAAAAAATATATTGATCAGTTTTTAAAGAGTAACAAAACACTTTCAGGTTATCATAATATTTAAGAATGCATTTTAGTAAATTACAATATATAACGGATTCTCCTGAAATGGCGGAAGAAGCGTGCAGGGCAGGAGTGAAATGGGTGCAGGCAAGAGTGAAGAACAAATCGCAGGATGAAACACGTATCGTTGTAAATCAAATTATTTCGGTTTGCAGGAAATATAATGCGATTTGTATAGTAAACGATCACCTGCAGCTGGCGCTGGAAGAAAAAGCTGATGGTGTTCATTTGGGTAAAGAAGATCTTGCAATTGAAGAGGCGAAGAAATTAATTGGAAAAAGAAATTTTATTCTTGGCGGCACAGCCAATACGTTTGATGATGTAAAAAAACTTTGCGCGTTGAATGTAGATTATATCGGCCTTGGTCCATTTCGCTTCACAACAACAAAAGAAAAACTATCTCCCGTGTTAGGTGAAGCGGGTTACAGCAAAATAATTTCCCAACTGACGTCTGAGCAAATTAGCTTCCCACCAATTTATGCTATTGGTGGAATTCTTCCTGGTGATGTACAGACAATAATGCGGACGGGAATTTATGGTGTTGCGGTTTCTGGCGTCATCACTCAATCTTCAGATAAGATAAAAACAGTTCAAGATTTTTTCACAGCCTTAAATGAAAATGTCCATGCAGGCAAATAATGATAAGTTAGTAATTGCAGGCAAAGAATTTAATTCGCGCCTGTTTACAGGCACCGGCAAGTTTGGGTCGTTACAATTGATGCAATCCGCTTTGCTTGCTTCCGGAAGCGAGCTCGTTACAGTTGCGCTTAAACGAATCGACACAAAAAACGACAATGAAAATATTATCGACTATTTAAAAAATCCTCAATTTAATTTACTGCCGAACACCAGTGGTGTACGAACAGCGAAGGAAGCAATTTTCGCTGCCAACCTTGCGCGTGAAGCTCTGCATACTAACTGGTTGAAACTTGAGATACATCCTGATCCTAAATATTTAATGCCTGATGCAGTTGAAACATTACTTGCTGCGGAAGAATTAGTAAAGCAGGGATTTATTGTATTGCCATACATTCACGCTGACCCTGTATTATGTAAAAGACTGGAAGATGTTGGTGTTGCTGCGGTGATGCCTCTTGGCTCTCCGATCGGTAGCAATAAAGGAATCCGCACAAGAGATTTTCTTGAGATAATTGTTGAGCAGAGTAATGTTCCTGTTGTTGTTGATGCAGGATTAGGATTGCCTTCACACGCTGCAGAAGCAATGGAAATTGGCGCGGATGCCGTGCTTGTAAATACTGCGATCGCGGCGGCGGGCGATCCTGTTGCAATGGCTATTGCATTTAAAAAAGCAGTTGAAGCCGGAAGAACCGCGTATTTATCCAGACCTGGAAAGATCAGCGGGGCGGCTGTCGCAAGTAGTCCTCTCACTGCTTTCCTTGAATAATTGATACGATAAAACTGATGTCTACATTTTCTGATATATTAAATAATTACGATTGGCACTATGTGTCGAATGCAATCTATGCTAAGACTGAGATAGATGTGCTGCGCGCTTTACAGAATAAAGACCGTACGCCGGATGATTTTATGGCGCTCGTTTCACCAGCTGCATCCGCTTACCTGGAAAATATGGCGCAGCAAAGTCATGCCGCGACTATAAAACGTTTCGGAAAAACAATTCAGTTATTCGTGCCGATGTATCTTTCAAATGAGTGCCAGAACATTTGTACATATTGCGGTTTTAGTCTTGGCAACAAACTTCCCAGAAAAACGTTATCAGAAAAAGAAATTGGCAAGGAAATAGAAATAATAAAATCGCTTGGCTTCGGACATTTGTTGCTGGTTACTGGTGAAGACAGATCACACGCGGATTTTAATTACATTTTGAATGCGGTAAAACGAATTCGGCCGCATTTTTCGCATCTGTCAATAGAAGTTCAGCCGTTTGAGCAGGAAGAATACGAGCAGCTGATTGATGCAGGTTGTGATGCTGTTCTTGTTTACCAGGAAACTTATCATCGTGACGTCTACAAAAAATATCACACCAAAGGAAAAAAATCAAATTTTGATTATCGTCTGCAAACCCCTGATCGTTTAGGAAAAGCAGGCATACATAAAATCGGAATTGGTGCGCTTTTAGGTTTGGAAGACTGGAGAGTTGAAGCATTTTTTCTCGCTTTGCATCTTGATTACCTACAGAAGAAATACTGGAGAACTCAGTATAGTATTTCGCTTCCAAGAATTCGTCCCGCCGAAGGCGTTGACGAAACAAAATATTTAATGAACGATAAGGAATTTGTGCAGTTGATTTGCGCATTGCGTTTGTTTGATGGAGAAACTGAGTTGACATTAAGTACGAGGGAAGCTCCGGGTTTTCGCGAAAAATTAATTCCGCTTGGTATAACAACAATGAGTGCCGGAGTAAAGACTAATCCGGGCGGTTATGCGAATGGTGAGGATGCAAGTCTTGAGCAATTTGAAATTTCAGATGAACGCAGCGCTGCTGAAGTTGGAAAAATTATTAACGCGGCAGGTTACGAAGCCGTCTGGAAAAATTGGGATAAAGCTTTAACTGCTGCAAAATAGAAAATGGAACTTACGGCCGAAGAACTGCAATATTACTCACGCCAGATGATACTGTCTGGATGGGGAAATGAAACGCAATTAAAGCTGAAAAAATCCAGTGTGCTTGTTGTTGGCGCAGGGGCATTAGGTTGTGCCATTCTTCAGAATCTCTGCCGCAGTGGCGTTGGGAAAATTACAGTCTGTGATTTTGATACGGTTTCCGCCTCTAATCTTCAGCGGCAGATCTTGTTCGATAAAAATGATGTCGGAAAGAAAAAAGTTCTGATCGCAAAAAAGAAATTGCAATCGATTAATCCCAATGTAGATATTGAATCATTTGACATTCGTGTGAATCATGAAAACATTCTTACGCTGATGAAAAAGGCGGATGTTATAGTTGACGGTACTGATAATTTTGCAACCAAATATTTATTAAACGATGCATGTATTGTTTCAGGAAAGCCTTTGGTGTTTGGCGCGATAGAAGGTTTTTCCGGACAGGTTTCAGTTTTTAATTACAATGAAGGCGCAACATACCGTTGTCTTTTTCCGGAAACGCCTGATAAGGAACACGCTGTTGATTGTAACACGATTGGTGTAACGGCAACACTTCCGCAGATAATTGGCAATATACAAGCTAATGAAGTAATAAAAATTATTACAGGAATTGGTGAAGTGTTAAGCGGGAGATTACTAATGGTGGATATGCGGAGCAACAACTTTATGTCTGTATCATATAAGCTTATACCTGAAAACAGAAAAGTTGAGATCAAGCCGGAAAATTATAGGAAGGATGTTTGTGCAGTTGTTCAGATCGAAGCCTTGAATGCAGATCAAATTTCTGCAAGTGACAGGTTGGTAGATGTGCGTGGAGAAGAAGAGCATAAGGAATTTAATATTGGAGGAGAGAATATTCCTTTGTACAGGATAGATGAAGCGATGGAGGAATTTTCAAAAGAAAAAAGAATTGTCACGTATTGCAATGGCGGACTTGCAGCCAAACAGGCAGCGTTGCTCATCAGCAGTAAGAAGAATTTGAAAGTATATTACCTGGATTCGCCGCTTGAGAGTTTCAGAAAATCCTGAAGATAACGCACGGGCGCTTTATTGTTCCAGACACTTCCAAGTAAGGCGCAGCCGCCAAATCCCATTTGTTTTATTTCGTCAATATTTTCCAAGCTGATTCCTCCCAGTGCAACAAGGTTGCTTTTATTATTAATATCCGCCAGTTCGCTGTTTAGAATTTCTGGAGAGTAAATGGGAATATAATTTGCTTTTGAGATGCTTGGAAAAACGGGACTGAAAAAAACATAATTGTAGTTTTTTCTCAACGCGTCAAAATCTTTTAAATTGTGAATAGATGTAGAGATCATCCTGTGACCTTCTTCCACATATTCATCGTAATTCACCCGTTCACTTTCCGGCAGATGTATTCCACCCAAAGCAAATTCTTTTTCCATTGTAAAATGCTGGTGGATAATAATTCTTTTATAATTGGCGGGATTAATCTTCAGAAGGAGTTTTTTTAAATCACGTTCCCCGGCTTCTTTTTTTCGTAAATGAAGATTAAAGTCGCCGGTTTGCATAAGCTGGTTGATCAGCTCTGCTTCACCCTGGAATAAATTTTCAGTACTGATTATGACTATCCTGAACATTTCTGTGTAGCGGCGCGCGTTTAAACTAATATAGTTATATTTAGTAAAGCACAAAAGAATTAGTGTGGTAAGAAATTCACATAGAGAAGAACCTCCTGTTGATATCAACGGTTTGATCAATTTACTTGAGCGGGCAGTGGCTGAGCTTAAAAGCCGCACCGGGCCCGTTTCGGTTTATTCTTCTTTTGAAACCTGGTCAGAATTTTCTTTTTTTCTGGAAGAGCAGATATATCAGCTTCACAGAAAACAGTTTTCTGTTTTAAAGCAGATCAAATTAATTTTTTTGCCTACAGGTGAATGGGACGAATCGGGAGGGAGCAGTGAACTCGCAGGAAGCATTTGTGAAGTGTTGAAGAAAATTAATTTCTGATAGTAAGAGAATTAATTTCAGACTCAATATTTTTTCTAGCTTTTTTTTCGAGTCGCTGATGAAAATATTCAGTTTTATAAATGCAATCTCTTTTCAGAAACTGATCAAGTAAATGTTTTCTCCCTGCATAAAAAATCGCGTCTGCTATGTTTGTGAATTCCTTCCTGACGTTTTCAATATATTTTTTGTAGACCGTTTCATCAGCACCTAGAATTGAAAGATCCGCATCAAGAAAATAAGTTGTGTCCGCATCATCCGTCGCGCCGTGCGTTTTTGTTGCGAGAATCATATTATTCACTGCCAGACACTTTTTCTTCGGCATTCCATAACTCATAAGCAATGCAAAGGCGCTATCCGCGCTTCGTTCTTCATTGTCATTTCTCGTAACATCATAAACCAGGTCGTGATAAAAAATAGCCCAGCTTAAAATTTCAGGATCTGAAATATTTTTCCACGCGTCATCAAGCTGCGTGAACATGTATTGCAAATGTGTCAGTGTATGATAATGTCGCGAAGCGGAAGAATAGTTGTCTTCAATTTCTTTCCAGTGAGCCAGTTTTTCAGCGGGATTTCTGATGTACTTCTCTGCCAGCGAAAAATATTTTTCTTTCGCTTCTTTCAAATCGGTGAAAAATTGAC
>CBIHPU010000234.1:0-6022 GCA_966211935.1 uncultured bacterium
CTTAGCGGCGGATAAAAAAAAATCCCGCAATCGTGCGGGATTATAATCTGAAAATTTTTTATTTAAGGAATTTTAAAGCTCGAACTGTAAAGTGAATTCTTTGATGAAGCGATTATCTGGTATTCGCCTGAAGGAAGATTTAATTCTTTATCCAGCACCAGTTCTTTTTGGTTTTCAAAAACAAGTGATTTTGAAAAAAATTCATTTCCGCTCTTATCACGGATAACGATAAGCACCTGCTCATCTTTTTTGAAGTTGGAAAATTCAATTCCCTGCTCATCCTTCGTTACTGTAACTTTTAATGAAGGTTTTTTCGCTTTTTCAACAACTACCACACGGGAATAAAGTTGTGTTCCGTTGTTATCTGTAAATTTTAAACGATAATAATTCTTCTTTTTTGAAGGCTTGGCGTCTATGTCCATATATTCGATCTCACCCGCGAAATTCATTGTGCTTTTTACTTCGGAGATCTTCACGAAGTTTTTTCCATCTTTACTTTTTTCAATGGTAAAGACACCAGTTACATGATCACCGTTAGTTAATACCCACTTAAAACTTACAGCGCTTTTCTTGAACACCGCTTCAAATGTATTGAGCGCATCTGCATAAGAAGTGCCGGCCGCAAAGAAATTCAAAGCAACCGATGTGAAAATGAGTGCTAAAATTTTTTTCATGGGGTCTGTTTTTATTCCGTTTGGCTTAAACCTGGCTAAACACAAGCGGCTATTACTATATCCAAATTAGAAATTTTCTCATCCAAAAGCTATTATTTTCTGTAAAAAGAAATCCCCGATTTATAATAATAGCCCAAATCTAAAACCATATCGACTAATTCCATTATTTATACTGTAAACGAAATCTGCCCGGGCTACCAGGTACTTCAGGCCAATAGAAAACTCAGCGTAATGCTTTAGTTGTTCCGTATAACAATACCGGGCACCTGCAATTTCATCCAGTTTAAGTCGCTTCAGTAATGGAATCTTATTCAGGATAAAACCTCCGAAATTCTGATTGTACCAACCCTCAATAAAATATTTATTTGTACTGTAGGCATAATAATCTAACAGTTGAAATTTTTGGAAGTCGAAATCTGTAAAATAAGTCTGGTTTCCGTTAAAGTGTTTGTAATCCATGAAATTCATGCGGGTTGTGTTGAAGAACTTTCCGGCTCTGACAAGAAATTGCCCGCGCCCAATTCTTTTCATGTTTATGCGATCAGAAAGAGAAATACTTCCAAGATCATAATCTGCTGTGCTTTCTGCAATTCCGGGAATGGCTTTTCTCCAGCTGATGTTTATTTCAGGAAACTTTGAGCCAAGAGTTATTTTGGAATTGGGACGTGTAAAATATCTTTGTCCAATCCTGATGCGGACGTTTATGTTTAATTCCGCTTTTCTGTTTTTTTCGAAGCTCGTTAGTTCTTCTAAATTAAATGGAATATTGGATGTGTAATCGTAGCTGCGATTAACCCACGTTTCATCCGAATTATTTTCCAACGGACTTCTCTCGCTGAATTCTCCGGTGCAGTATAACATTAATCCATTCACCAATTCATGCCTCCACCAGATCCTGAAAAAATCCTTCGAATACAATTTCATGTAATTTCGTTTGTCCAATAATGAATAGATGGCGTTCACTACGGGAGAAATTGGAACAGCCGTATTGAACTGAGACAGTTCGCGTCCTCCGCTTATTTCAATTACTGAAAGTTTTTTCGGATTGTATTCAAAACGGGCGTCGGTATTCAGGTACAATCGTTTTGATGAAAGTCCGTATGCGCCATGCAATTTTATTTCGTACTCTTTCCTGGTTTCTTTATTCCATTTTTTAAAACTAACAGTGGAAGAAGGATTCCAACCCTGAACAGTATTGAACAAAAACCCTGTTATTGGGGGAGAAACATTAATCGCATATTCTTTCCATGAATTTTTCCATCGGTATCCTTGCCAAAGTAATGAGATCTTTGGTCTGTTGCTCCTCCTGTCAACCGAATCTTTATAGGGTTTCGATTCCCATACCTTGTTCAGACTGTCCTTGCGCTGGTAGTCAGTTATCTCTTCTTTTGTAAGCGGAATTGGACGAATACTATCCCAGTACACTGAATCTTTTTTATTTGAATCTTCATTCACGTGCCACATCTCTCCGTTAAAAAACTTTCGCGCAACTTCAGGATTAACGATATAATTTGTTTGAATAGCAGTGTAATAACCGTTACCTGCGAATCCAAATGTGTTGAATGAAAAGCTGAATTTATTTGAGAACATCATCCATACTGAGTCGTTTACCGGAAGAAACACCTGTGACACTCTCAGTGTATCAAGGAATCGTAAAGTGTTGTCTTTAGTAACGTACGCGTCAACGCTATAAATTCTCCAGGTGCTGTCGCATATATAAAGTGTTCCCGTAAAACATGGTTCTCCTTTTCGTTTTGGCCAGAAAGAAATTTTATTGATCCACGCTCCGTTTTCATAAAAACTCCCTTCAAATTTATATTTGTAACTAAGAAAACAGGTGTTCGATATTGGTGAAAGCACACCGCGCTGAGCAATTCCGGTCTGCATCAGGTTCTGATAAAAATTAAACAACAGGTCGCTTGCCTGGTTGTAACTGAATGCGTTGTTGCGCCCACTTACTTTAGAAGAAAGCAGGGTTTCTTTTATTTTATCGGGTTGTTCAAAATAAAATTTCGAAACACTTTCGCTCAAATAAGCAATACCTGTAGCTGTATCAATAATTGAATTCAGGTTAACTTCCTTGCCAAGAAATTTTTTCGGATAAGCCGTGATGCGCTGAAGTCCTTTAATGTAAACATCGCACGCGTAACGATCAACCTGGTGCAGATAATAACTTCTTTTTTTCTGAGCCTTCCGGATTATTTCATATGCAAGATCTTCTTTGCCGGGACCAACTTCAACTTCTTTCAGGTTTACAGCTTCTTCCTGCAACGTTACATTTCGCGTAATGTTTTTGGTCAGTGAGACCTTTTCGCTGAAAAGCTTATAACCAATGAGCTGATAAATGAATTCATAATTGCCGGCATTCAGTTCTAAAGAGTAATAGCCGTCAAGATTTGAAGTGGAACCAATTGTAGTTCCTTTTATATAGATGCTGACAAAAGGAAGAGGTTTTTCGTTCTGGTCCGTAATTCGCCCGGATACCGTAAATGCTCCAGCCTGCAAATGCAGAATTATGCTGCAAAAGACAAAAAATGATATCCTGTAAGCGCGGCGCAATTTTTTTAACGTTTAAAGATAAGAAAGTGAAAGGCTGAAATTCTCGGTAAAATGAACTTAATGTTATTTAAAGAGTGAAAACCTATATGAACGATAAAAGCAAGGGAAGGTATAAACGTTTAAAAACATATTGAACCTATTGGTCATCAGCTCTTTATATGTGTATGACTTTTTTTTTGTTATTATACTTAGAAAATTAACTTTGCACCCGAATAATTAAAATTACAGCAATGTCAGACATTTCAAGCAAAGTAAAATCCATTATCGTTGACAAATTAGGAGTTGACGAAAAAGAAGTAGTTCCAACAGCAAGCTTCACAAACGACCTTGGGGCTGATTCTTTGGATACAGTAGAACTCATCATGGAATTCGAAAAAGAATTCAACATTGCTATTCCCGATGAGCAGGCGGAGAAAATTTCAACTGTAGGTGATGCTATTGCTTACATTGAGAATCACGCAAAGTAAAAACGAGTCTTTATTTTTTCTAGATTTATTGTATGCAGTTAAAGCGCGTAGTGGTAACGGGTTTGGGAGCGGTTACGCCAATCGGTAATTCTGTAGAGGAATACTGGAACAATCTTGTAAATGGAGTAAGCGGTTGCAAACCTATTACGCGTTTTGACGCATCAAAATTCAAGACCCGCTTTGCATGCGAGGTCAAAAATTTTAATCCCGAAGATTATATTGAGAAAAAAGAGCTGCGCCGACTGGATCTTTATTCCATGTTTGGTATTGCGGCTGCTGACCAGGCCTGGAGAGATTCAGGTTTGGACAAAACTCAATATGATCCAGATACAATTGGTGTTATCTGGGGATCGGGAATTGGCGGGCTGGAAACATTCCTTGCCGAAAGCATCAATTTTGCAAAAGGCGATGGCACTCCGCGTTTCAATCCTTTCTTTATTCCAAAAATGATCGCGGATATTTGTGCCGGTCATATTTCAATGCGCTTTAATTTGCGCGGACCAAACTTTACTACTGTTTCAGCCTGCGCTTCTTCCACTAACGCTTTAATTGATTCATTCAATTACATACGTCTCGGTAAAGCAGTTGCAATTGTAACAGGTGGTTCTGAAGCAGCCGTAAACGAAGCTGGTATTGGTGGATTCAACGCACTGCACGCGTTAAGCACACGTAACGATTCTCCGGAAACTGCATCGCGTCCTTTTGATAAGGATCGTGATGGTTTTGTTTTAGGAGAGGGTGGAGGAGCATTGATCCTTGAAGAACTTGATCATGCACTTGCACGTGGCGCAAAGATCTACGCTGAAGTTGTTGGTGGTGGAATGAGCGCTGACGCTTATCACCTTACAGCACCGCATCCGGAAGGATTAGGCGCGACGAATGTGATGAAGAATGCATTGAAGGATGCGGAAATGTTGCCATCTGAAATTGATTACATCAACGTTCACGGAACATCGACCCCACTTGGGGATGTTGCCGAAACAAAAGCAATTTTGAAAGTTTTTGGTGATGATGCGTATAAGCTGAATATATCTTCCAGTAAATCCATGACGGGCCACTTGCTTGGCGCTGCGGGAGCAATTGAAGCGATAGCTTGCGTAATGGCAGTTAAGAACGATATTGTACCGCCTACCATCAATCACTTTACCGATGATCCTGAGCTCGACAATAAACTGAATCTTACCTTCAACAAAGCGCAGAAGAGAACAGTTCGCGCGGCGTTGAGCAATACATTCGGTTTTGGAGGGCACAATGCATCGGTCATTGTAAAGAAATTCTCTAAGTAAAACTGTAGCCTTGCTGAAATTTTTCAGTAGAAAGAACGGAGGAAACGCTGATAAAAGGCTGGCTGAGAAAATCTATAACCTTACCGGGATAAAACCCAAAAACATTTCACTTTACAGTCAGGCGCTGCGTCACAGTTCTGTTGCCATTGAAATAAAAGATGGAGTAAAAAACAGCAACGAAAGATTAGAATTTCTGGGAGACGCTGTGTTAGGCATTATTGTCGCTGAATATCTTTTTAAAATGTATCCTTTTAAAGGCGAAGGATTTCTTACAAAGATGCGTTCAAGAATTGTAAGCCGCGATCAGTTGAACCGCCTCTCTTTAAAAATGGGGCTGAATGATTTGATTGAATCGGACCTGAAAGGAAACCGCGCGGGTAGTATTTATGGTGACGCGTTTGAAGCGCTGATCGGCGCGATCTATCTGGACAGAGGATTCGCTGTAACAAGGAAATTTTTTATTGAACGGATTCTGAAGATCCACTTAAGTGTTGACGAGATCGAACAGACTGATACGGATTACAAAAGCCGATTACTGAATTGGGGACAACAGGAAAAAAGAAAAGTTTCGTTTGAAGTGATTGATGAAAAAGGTCCTCCGCACAACAAGATCTATACTGTACAGGTTAGAATTGATGGTAAACCTCATATGTCGTTCCAGCATCATTCCAAGCGGAGAGCGGAACAGCTGGCGGCGCAGTTAACTCTGGAAAAAATGGGAGAGGCTTGATTTATTTATACTGCAAAATTTTAATTTATGTTTTCTTCTGTAGGTCGTTTAGTTCAGGGTACAATTAACGAGACGTTCTTGTTATGGCGTGAGCAAAGAAAAAATCTTGATCACCTTAGTTTTTCTTTTTCCATCCTCGTGAATTTTGCTGCTATGATTATTGGGTTCTTGTTGACGTACATGGCAGACTATATTTACGGTACACAACAACAAACGGAGGCAAGTGGAATTATGGGCCTCGTCAATAGCTTTATTTACGGCGACAGGAGAACGTTTATGCAGAAGTTTACAGAAAATACAAATGCT
>CBIHPU010000235.1:0-6006 GCA_966211935.1 uncultured bacterium
ATGGTGATCACCACATCTTCATCAGCGATCATGTCTTCCAGACGGATATCATCTCCCGTATATAAAATTTCAGTCCTGCGCTCGTCACCGTATTTTTCGCGGATCTCCAGCAACTCTTCTTTAATGATCTTCATTCTAAGCGCCTCGTCATTCAGAATTGATCTGAGGTATTCGATCTGCTTCATCAGCTCGGTATATTCTGCTTTCAGTTTGTCGCGCTCAAGTCCCGTAAGCGTACGCAGACGCATATCAAGAATAGCACGGCTCTGCACATCGCTGAGTCCGAACTTCGTGATCAGATCCTCTCTTGCTACATCGGGACTCGCGCTTTCGCGTATAATGCGAATCACTTCGTCCATGTTGTCGATGGCAATGAGCAATCCTTCTAAAATGTGTGCGCGTTTTTCGGCCTGTGCCAATTCATATTTTGTACGGCGCGTAACAACTTCGTGCCTGTGCTCAACAAAGTAATGGATGAGATCTTTCAGGTTCAATGTCATTGGCCTGCCATTAACAAGCACCACATTGTTTACTGAGAAAGAGGTCTGCAACGCTGAATATTTATACAGGTTGTTCAATACCACGTTCGCGATTGCATCACGCTTCAGTTCATAAACAACACGCATTCCCTCGCGGTTACTTTCATCACGTATATCCGAAATACCTTCAATCTTTTTTTCGCTGATCAGTTCGTACTGGCGCTTCTGCATCTCAGCTTTGTTGATCTGGTATGGGATTTCCGTAACAACAATCCTCTCTCTTTCTCCAACTGTTTCAATCACCGCTTTTGCGCGCATCACTATACGACCTCTTCCGGTTTCAAACGCTTCACGCACTCCTTCGTAACCGTAAATGATTCCGCCGGTAGGAAAATCAGGCGCCTTTACAAATTTCATTAACGCCGCGATATCTACATTCTTATCATCAATGTAAGCTAACGTAGCATCGATAACTTCATTCAGATTATGTGGCGCGATATTGGTTGCCATTCCTACTGCGATTCCGGATGATCCGTTGATGAGAAGATTCGGAATTTTTGAAGGGAACACAGTTGGTTCAGTTAACGAGTCATCAAAATTCGGACGGAAGTCTACTGTTTCTTTTTCAAGATCTGCCATTAGTTCTTCCGCGATCTTTTTCAGACGCGCCTCAGTGTAACGCATTGCTGCGGGAGGATCGCCGTCCATGCTTCCATAGTTTCCTTGTCCATCCACCAACGGATAACGCAGACTCCAGTCCTGTGCCATACGCACCATTGTGTCATATACACTCGAGTCACCGTGCGGGTGATACTTACCTAATACTTCTCCGACAATACGAGCGGATTTCTTATACGGACGATTATGAAAAACGCCCAGTTCGAGCATTCCGTATAACACACGGCGGTGTACTGGTTTCAATCCGTCACGCACATCAGGGAGCGCGCGGCTAACGATAACCGACATCGAATAATCGATGTACGCCGTTTTCATTTCATCTTCAATGTTTATTGGAATTATTTTTTCTCCGTCTGCCATATCTTTTGTCTTTTTATTCTTTTAAAAATTTACCGCTGAAAAACAGTATTTTTCCGAATGAATTTGTAATTTTTTCAGAAGCCCGAAGATACCGAAAATACCTGTCTTTTTAAAGTTACTTATTAACATTTTTTCTGTTGAAAATAGAATGGAACTCTGACCTTTTGTCGTGCAATAAAACATACTTTTGGATTGGCACAGGATGTGTGTATAAATTAGTAACTTTATAAAACTTTAAACCAACTATATTTTATGGAAGCTAAATTTTCACCCAGGGTAAAGGACGTTATTACGTTTAGCCGGGAGGAGGCATTAAGACTGGGACACGAATATATCGGGACAGAACATCTTTTACTCGGGATGATACGGGAAGGAGAAGGTGTGGGCATTAAACTTTTGAAGAATTTAAATGTTAATATTCCCGAATTGAGAAAGGCTATTGAACAAACTATTTCTGTTCCAACAAGAAAAGTTAACAGTCTTGCCAATATTCCTCTTGTAAAGCAGGCTGAACGAGTTTTGAAGATGACTTACCTTGAGGCGAAGTCATTTAAGAGCGAACAAATCGGCACTGAGCATTTGCTCATATGCATTTTAAAAGATAAAGAATCAGTTGCTACACGCACGGTTGGAAAATTTGGCGTTGATGAAGAATCTGTTAGAACTGAATTAAAACATTATTTACAGAATCCTACCAAAATGGAAGGTCCTTCAGCAGATGATGATGATACGGATGAAGGTTCAGGTTTCAGTGGAGGACAAGGTGGAGCTGGCGCGCATAAAAAGCCCGCTGATTCTAAATCCAAAACACCGGTGCTGGATAACTTCGGTCGCGATTTGACGAAAATGGCGGAAGATGGCAAACTTGATCCGATTGTAGGACGCGAAAAAGAAATTGAACGCGTATCACAAATATTGTCAAGAAGAAAGAAGAACAACCCGATCCTTATCGGTGAGCCCGGCGTAGGTAAATCAGCTATCGCAGAAGGACTCGCGTTGCGCATTGTGCAAAGAAAGGTGTCGCGTGTTTTATTTAATAAACGCGTTGTTACGCTTGACCTCGCTTCTCTTGTTGCCGGTACAAAATACCGCGGCCAGTTTGAAGAGAGAATGAAAGCGGTAATGAACGAACTTGAAAAGTCACCCGATGTGATTTTATTTATTGACGAGATTCATACTATCATCGGAGCTGGTGGAGCAAGCGGTTCGCTTGATGCAAGCAACATGTTTAAACCTGCGCTTGCCCGCGGAGAGATCCAGTGCATCGGAGCAACAACGCTTGATGAGTACCGTCAGTATATTGAAAAAGATGGAGCGCTTGAAAGAAGATTCCAGAAAGTTATTGTTGAACCAACAACTATCGAAGAAACTATCCAGATCCTGAACAATATCAAATCAAAGTATGAGGACCATCACAATGTAACTTATACGGATGAAGCGATAAAGGCTTGTGTGTCTTTAACTGCGAGATATATTACAGACCGCCATTTGCCGGATAAAGCAATTGACGCGTTGGATGAAGCAGGAAGCCGCGTACACATTACAAATATTCACGTTCCGAAAAACGTTCTTGAGATCGAGAAAAAGATCGAAGACGTGAAGGAACAGAAAAACCTGGTTGTTCGCAGCCAGAAATACGAAGAGGCTGCAAAGCTGCGTGATGTTGAAAAACAATTGCAGACGCAGCTGGAAGCAGCTAAAAAGGAGTGGGAAGAGGAAACACGTAATAACCGCGTTACTGTATCGGAAGAAAACGTTGCTGAAGTTGTTGCGATGATGACCGGAGTTCCTGTGCAGCGTGTGTCGCAGAATGAAAGCGACAAGCTTGTGAAAATGGCTGACGAGCTGAAAGGAAAAGTGATTGGTCAGGATGAAGCAGTAGCTAAAGTTGTGAAAGCGATTCAGCGTAACCGCGCCGGATTAAAAGATCCTAATAAACCGATCGGATCATTTATTTTCTTGGGTCCAACAGGTGTTGGTAAAACACAGCTCGCTAAAATTCTTGCGCGTTACCTGTTTGATAATGACGACGCGCTCATCCGTATCGATATGAGTGAGTATATGGAGAAGTTTGCTGTTACGCGTTTAATCGGAGCGCCTCCCGGATACGTTGGTTACGAAGAAGGTGGACAGCTTACTGAAAAAGTACGCCGCAGACCTTACAGCGTTGTGTTGCTTGACGAAATTGAAAAAGCTCACCCGGATGTGTTCAACATGCTTTTGCAGGTGTTGGATGACGGACAGCTTACTGACAGTCTTGGCAGAAAGATCGATTTCAAAAATACGATCATTATCATGACATCGAATATCGGCGCCAGGCAGTTGAAGGATTTTGGAGTAGGTGTTGGATTTACAACCACTGCACGTCAGGCGGGAACTGAAGATCATACAAAAGGAGTTATCGAGAACGCGCTGAAAAAAGCGTTTGCTCCTGAATTCCTGAACAGGATCGATGATGTGGTAATGTTCAATTCACTCGGTAAAGAAGAGATCCATAAGATCATTGATATTGAATTGAACAGCCTTTACAGCCGTTTGAGCAATCTTGGTTATTCTGTAAGATTAACTGACACAGCTAAAGATTTCATTGAGGAAAAAGGATATGACGCGCAGTACGGAGCCAGACCGTTGAAACGTGCCATTCAGAAATATGTTGAAGATCCGCTCGCAGAAGAGATCATTAAGACAACGCTGCACGAAGGCGATGTTATCGAGGTGGATTATGACAAGACGAAGAATGATATCGTTGTAAACGTTGTTAAGCCTAAATCCAAAAAGAATAAAAAAGAAGATAACGCTTAATTAAAAGAAGCTATAATTAAAAAATCCGGTGATGAGCCGGATTTTTTTTTGAGATTAATTTTTTGTTTCTGCCTCTATTTCATATTCCTTCCTGAATATTTTTTGCGCTTCCTGGTATTCTATAAATGCTTTGTCGGTAAGATATAAAGTTTCTTTTGTCAGTCGTTCAACCTCCGCAGAATCCTTGCCCGTCATCAAAGAATCGCGCATCAGAAGACGGATTTTTGGGCCGTCAAAATCCTGCATCGATTTCTGCACACTTACAACGTAGTTTTTTAATGCGTCAAGGTAGCGGCTGTCTCCGTAAAAATCTTTCATGCGGCTAATAGTATCAAGGCTGAACACGGCCTGGTTGCAGGCGTAAACGCGGTAATCTTCCGTTTCCGTCAGCTTTTTGTTACGCGACATCATGTATTCTGTATAAACGTGACTGAACCTTTCGAATTCGCCGTTGATCATATCGTCATAGCGTAACGCTTCTTTTTTCGTAGGTCCGCAGGCAACAAGTAAAAGGGAGAAGACAAGCAGTAGCGGCAGTGATTTGTTCATGTGTAAATTATTGTTGTAAGCGGTCAGATGCAATATTCCATATTCAATTTCTGTCTTATACTAAAGAATATGGCTAATCCATTTCGCAAATGTAAGAGAAAGAAAAGTAACATTTGACCAATACAGCAATAATAAAAAAAGACCGCCTTATATGAAGACAGTCCTTTTTTCAGGGAACTATTTAATTATTCCTTCGGCCAGCATATCTGACATATGTAAGATCTGATTATGAACCTTGTCGAAGACGGCAATATCTCCTGCGTAATCTTTTTTCTTTCTTGCCACAGCGGCTGCCAGCGTTACAGATATATGTTCCCGCTTCATTTTCTTCATTTCATCTTCTTTCCAGTTTGGGTTTGCCTTGCTCAAAAATGTTCCGATGTTAGACTTGCGGTTATCAGATATGGAGCAAATTTAGGTTTCATTTGTAAGTGTATTGGTTAGTACAGCGTACACGAAAAAATATTCCCCCTTCTCATAGTGTAAGAAAATATTCGAACGCGATTACGGCGGTATAAAAAAAGGCCGCAAACTGAGGCGGCCTGATATCGAAATATTAGCGCATTATTTTTTGACCTTATCCGGAAAAACTTTTTTAAATTTTTCAAGTTTAGGTTGGATCACAAAACGGCAATAGGGTTGATCTTGATTTTCGCTGTAATAATTCTGATGGTAATCTTCCGCTTTGTAAAAAGGGACAGCCGCACTTATTTCTGTAACAACAGGATCATTAAAAGCTTTTTCATCATTCAGTTTTTTCTTGTAGAATTCGGCTTTTTCCTTCTGCATCTCATTGTGATAGAAAATTACCGATCTGTATTGTGTCCCGATATCGTTGCCCTGCGCGTTCAGCGTTGTAGGATCATGAGTTTTCCAGAATACTTCAAGCAATTCATCATAGCTGACTTTTTTCGGATCGTATGTTATCTGAATTACTTCAGCGTGACCCGTAGTACCGGTGCAAACTTCTTTATACGATGGATTCTTAATTGTTCCTCCGCTGTATCCACTTTCAACTTTCACTACTCCTTCAAGATTCAGGAAAACGGCTTCCACGCACCAGAAACAACCGGCGCCAAATGTAGCTGTTTGCAATTGAGTGCTGTCTTCCTTCATGGCCTTTGATTTTTCGTTATTC
>CBIHPU010000236.1:0-5982 GCA_966211935.1 uncultured bacterium
TATGGTTGGAGATAGCATTACTGATATGCAGTTTGGAAAGAACGCAGGAATGAAAACAGCCTTTGTCGGGAAACATATTCTTAACGAGAAGGAAAAACAATTCGTCGACTTTCAATATCAAAACCTTAGCGAGATCGTTCGTGAGCTTTCCAGCAGTAAAAACTGATCCAGTGTAGTTTTAACCTGGATTAACAAATAGCAGTATCATAGACAATTTGATTCTCAATCATTTAATAGCGGCTTCTACTGTTCAATTGTGCCGGCTTCTTCTGTCTGAATGAATACACGTATCTTTGCACGCTATTTGTATTATTACAAAAAAACCAATTTATGAGATTCCTTTCTATACTTACCGCATTGCTGTTTTTGCAGGTAGCTTTTGCTCAGACAAACCAAATTGATGCAAAGGGACGCAAGCAAGGTAAATGGATCAAATACGATGAGAACCAAAGCCTCGTTTATTCCGGAACATTTAAAGACGATCTGCCGGTTGGAACATTTCGCTACTACTATCCATACAAGGATACTTTACTGCGCAGCATTATGGTATTTAAAAAAGGCGGCAAGGAAGCATACGCCACCAACTTTCACATGAATGGAAAAATAATGGCGAAAGGAAAATATGTCAATCAGCAAAAGGACAGCGTTTGGCAATTTTATGATGAAGAAGGATATAGTATTTCAACAGATGTATACAAGAATGACAAGAAGAACGGTCTTTCAAAAGTTTATTACATAAACGGAAAAGTTTTCAGCGAGTGTATGTATAAGGACGATCAGAAAAACGGTTCCTTCAAAGAATATTTTGACGATGGGAAAATTAAAGTTGAGGGCCAGTACACAAAAGACAAACAAACAGGAAAATTCACTTATTATTATCCGGATGGAAAGGTGGCCGCAACAGGAATTTTCAGGGACGGACTTAAACACCTGATCTGGAACTATAACAAGTCGGATGGAAAACCCGAACCTAAAGAAGTTTACAACATGGGTAAGTTACTGGAAGGAAAGGCGGCGGAAGAATTTCTAAAGAGCCAAAGCAATAAGCCGGCTGATAATAAAAAAGGAACAACAAAAGGCACTAATCCTAAAGGGAAATAATTTAAGCGGAGATGAGTAAAAGCGGAAAAGTTCTGGTTGCAATGAGTGGAGGAATTGACAGTTCCGTTACCGCCATGATGCTGCATGAACAGGGATATGAGGTGATAGGAATTACCATGAAAACATGGGACTATGCAGGCTCCGGTTCAGGCAAGAAAGAAACAGGTTGCTGCAGCCTGGACTCTATTAACGATGCGCGACAGCTTGCTGTTCACTTTGGATTTCCTCATTACATACTTGACATCCGTTCAGAATTTGGTGATTTTATCATTGATAATTTTGTTGAAGAATACCTGGCTGGAAGAACGCCGAATCCATGCGTGCTTTGCAATACGCATATCAAATGGGATGCCTTGCTGAAACGCGCAGACATGCTGGAATGCGATTTTATTGCTACCGGACATTATGCGCAGGTGAGAGCGGAGAACGATCGTTATGTTATTTCACGTGGTCTGGATACAAACAAAGATCAGAGTTATGTTTTGTGGGGATTGAAACAGGAAGCATTGCAGAGAACCATTTTTCCATTGGGAAAATACACGAAACCTGAAATAAGAAAAATGGCTGATGAAGCAGGATTTTCTGATCTTGCGAAAAAAGCGGAGAGTTATGAAATCTGTTTTGTTCCTGAGAATGATTACAGGCAATTTTTAAAACATCGTGTTCCTGGGCTTGAAGAAAAAGTTACCGGAGGAGATTTTATTTTAAACGGGAAAGTTGTTGGCAAACACAGAGGTTATCCTTTTTACACGATAGGCCAACGTAAAGGACTTGAAATTGCTTTGGGAGATCCTGTTTTTGTGACGGAAATAATTCCAGAAACCAACACTGTTGTATTGGGAACAAAAGATGACCTGGAAGAAAACACCATGCGCGTCCGCGATTACAATCTGGTGAAGTACGCAGAATTACCACATGATTTTGTAGCGCTTACCAAAATACGCTATAAAGATCCGGGCGCTCTTGCCACAATCAACACAGAAGGAAACAAACTGAATTTTGTTTTTCACTCGAAGGTTACAGGCGTCGCGCCGGGACAATCTGCAGTGTTTTATGAGGGACAAGACCTGGTTGGCGGGGGATTTATTGACAGGAAAATCCTGAAGTAATTACGTTCGCTCAGATTCCTTTAAACCATCTGTTACTTCTGAATTCACCCTTTTTTCTATCGAAGGAATAAAAGATGAAGGAGGCTTTACCGATTATATGGTCTTCAGGTACAAAGCCCCAGTGGCGGCTATCCCTGCTGTCGTGCCTGCTATCTCCCATCAAAAAATAGTAATTCATTTTTATGACATGAGTTCCGCTTGAATCTCCGTCAACAATAACTTTTCCATTGGTAATTTCAGCTTTTGCTTCTTCGTAAAAATTAAGGAGGCGTTCGTAGATCACAAAATTCAATGTATCACCACGCTTCGGAATATACAATGGACCAAAATTATCCGCGTTGAAAGACAATTTTTCAGAAAAAGGAAATATAGTTTCATCATAAGTTTTTTTCTTCTCAATCTGTTTTTCCGCCTTCTCCACCTTTCCAGTCGCCTGCATATTTGCAATTGTAGAATCCGGAACATAAAATGAATAATGTCCTTCATCAGAAATTCTGCTATCGGCACTCAAACCAAAATTTTCGAAAAAAGCGGTATCGTTTGTTCCATCTTTCAGTTTAATGATATAATTGTAAATACAAAACAAACTATCGTCCGTGGTCTTTCCATTTACATAAGTAGTTCCTTCCCTTATTTCAATTGTATCTCCGGCCACCGCAATGCAACGTTTTATATATTGCTCCTTGTGATCAACCGGGCGCTCATCGTAAGGCAGATTAAAAACAACAAGATCGTTGCGCGAAATATCCGGCTCGCCAAACAAACGTACATACGGCAACTGGATAGCGGAGCTGAAAAATTTTCCGGTAACGAATGGAATGCTTAATGGGGTTTTAATTAAACGCGGACCATAACTGAGCTTGCTGATAAAGTAGAAATCACCTTCCTGGAACGTATTGTTCATTGACGGAGAGCGCACATAACTGATGTCTCCAACGAATCCCTTAATAAATATTATAATTATAATGGCTATAAGAAAAGTCTTAAGCCATGAGATGATCATTCTCCTGTCAACCGCCAGCTTCATGTAAATACCGTTGTTTAAAACTGATAAATCCGGGATTAAGCCCTGGAATCAGTTTGTTCCTTCTTCCTTCTACGGTATTTTAAGAATTTGGATACACTATACCATACCGCCACTATCACCAGAAAATGAATGAAATACGATTTTGACAGGCCTTTATCAGAAACTACACAGAAAAAGCGGCTCCATCTGAGCTTGCCTTCCTGCTCATTCGCGAAAATATTTTTTAAGCTCCACTTTCCGGAAATAGGTTGCTTGTCGTCGTACTTCAGACTGAACCAGACAAAAACAGGCGTACCAACAACGTGATCAAAAGGCACAAATCCCCAACTGCGGCTGTCTGCAGAATTGTGGCGATTATCCCCCATCATCCAGTAATAATCCTGTTTAAATGTATACTCTGAAGCCGGACTACCATTTATAAAAACTCTTCCGTTCTCAACGCGCAAGTCGTTGTTTTCATAAACGTCAATGATCCGCTCATAAATTGAAATATTGGTTAAATCAATTTTCACAGTTTCTCCCGCCTGTGGAATTGCCAATGGTCCAAAATTATCGTTGTTCCACTTATGATGTGGGTCATGTGGGAAGATGTCTAGTTGCCATTGATCTTTGGAGTCGTTTTTGACCGTTACCCATTTAACACCGGGAAGTCCCTGCAACTCCTTCACTTTGCTGTCTTCATAATTAATTCGAACCAATTGAAGAGTACCGGATGCCAATTCATTGTTATATTTTTTTACCTCAGGAACAGCAACTTTGTATTCGTCTGACGGATCTATCGGTAAGAGATCCTCATGCGTCAGCAATCTGCACTCCAATACACTATCCGCGCGATACTGTGCAGGCTGATAAATGAATGTCTCATCAATATTTACATTATTCTGATCCAGCCATTCTAAACTAAAGGTATTGGGATCGCAAACGACATAATAATAATGCTGAAGATGCTCGGGGTTCTGAACAGCTTTGTCATTAATATAAACCTGACCATCTTTTATTTCCAAAACATCGCCTGCTATTGCAATACAACGTTTCACATAATGCTCCCTTTTGTCAATAGGCCTTCCAATAATATCACCAACCTTATGACGGTTATTTCTTAACACATTCCTTCCGGCTTCCATCATTGCAGCTCTATTATGATAATCTAAAAGATCCTTCATACTATATCCTTCTCCTTGACCAGCGCTTCGGCATTCGTTATAATAACTGCGGTCTTGCCAGTTGAGTGCAACCGTATCTCCGTCCGGATAATTGAAAACAACAATATCATTGTTCTTAATTGTTTTATAACCGGGAAGACGCATATATGGCAACTTCCAGAATTCAAGATAAGCTTTGCTGTTAATGCCCGGGATAGTGTGATGCGCGAGAGGAAAAGCCAAAGGAGTCATTGGAACCCTTGATCCGTAACTAAGTTTATTTACAAAAAGAAAATCCCCGACAAGTAATGATTTTTCAAGAGACGAAGTAGGAATAGTAAATGCTTCCAGGAAAAAAGTCCTGATAATAGACGCGGCAACTATTGCAAAGAAAATAGGATCCAGCCATGCTTTGATGAATCCACCTTTTAATTTATCAAAATCATCCGGTCCTTTCCATTTCGCATTCGGAGAAAATCCAAGATACAAGGCGTAAAAAAAACAGAAGAAAGATGCAAGCAACAGCTCAAAAAAAGATCGTTTGTTGAAAGCGTATGCTGTCTGGAACATCAATATTGCATACATTAAAGCGTTAACTCCCGGTATGAAGAAAAAGACGATCCACCACTTTGGTCTTTTCAATAATACCAGCCAGATATAAAAATTGTAAAAAGGAATGAGAGCTTTCCATCCCTTCTCGCCTGCTTTTTCAAAGATCTTATAGAGTCCCGCGAAAGAAACTAAAACGACGAGATAAAAAATTGTAGTGCTATCCATAAATATTTTTAAGCCGGGTAAAGGTACTTGAATATATATTTATGTCAAAACTGAGATAAACCGGAAAAATTGCGACGTTAACAATGTTTGCATATTATTCCTGAAAAGGTTTTTCCTGTAGTAAACCGGATGGCGAATCAAATCAGAATTCATTTGGGCTGCTAATATGCAGAATAAATAAAATTGCATTAACTGCAATCATTTTGTCCAAAAAATCTTTTTATTAACTCACTTGGAAAATGAAAAAAATTCAATAATAAGAACAGTCGGTTCTAGACCCGTCGGTTCGACCTGGATTCCCCCCTGATATTTCCACACCCCAATTGAACCACAATGGCACAAATCGCGATTCTCATAAGCATCTTTTACCATAGTTTGATCAATTTTCACTCAAAAAAACGGTATAAATTCAGTACTTTTGCAGTCCTCTTTTTGAGGGGATTAAGATTTAAAATTTTATAACATGATCACAGTTTCGAATGTTACGCTTCAATACGGAAAAAAGCCTTTGTTTGATGAGGTGAACCTGCAATTTACACCGGGTAACTGCTACGGCATTATCGGCGCGAATGGAGCGGGTAAATCTACTTTCATGAAAATCCTGGCTGGTGAAATTGACCCGAATAAAGGCCAGGTGAGCATAACCCCCGGCCTGCGAATGAGCGTGCTAAAACAAAATCACTTTGAATTTGATGAGTTTGCTGTTATTCAAACCGTGGTCATGGGTAATAAACGATTGCATCAACTGATACTTGAAAAAGACGCGCTGTATGCCAAACCGGATTTTTCTGAAGCCGATGGAATAAAGGCTTCTGAACTTGAAGCG
>CBIHPU010000237.1:0-5980 GCA_966211935.1 uncultured bacterium
TTTTAATATACTCAACATCGTTACGAACGAAGTCCTTCATGTCGTTTTCAGTTGCATTTTTAGTGTTATTGTAACCAAAGGCACGATAACTTTTAGCGCCAGAAAATTGACTTTCAAAATAATTGAAATCCAGCATCAATGGAAATGGCGAGCTAAAAACTCCTGCAGTGGCGGTACCTACATATAGTGAAAAAGGTTGAACCTTTGTAACTGTGGGCACAGTAACCGTCGGCACTTTTTGATCAAGATTATTACTGAATCCATATCGGCCGACATTAAATCCTACGTCGGTCACACCAACCCTTGAATTGTAGTCAAGCGACAATCCAACCCCGGGACCTTTACTGATTCCAATTGAGGCTTCAACCCCGATTCCACTTTGTGAATCATAAGAAAGACCAACTCCAGTTGTAACAGAACCATCGCGAGTCAAATTAAAACCTAAAGAATAGGCAACACGGTATCCGACACCCTTATAATTATTATAGTAAACATTATATTGAAAAGGAGATTGAATTCCACCCGCCGGTATACCTACAAACTCTCTTTTTGATCCTAATGGAAGACCTCCGCCCACCATCACGTATTTTTTCATCGAAGTTTCCTTAGTAACAAGGTTACCATTAAAATCATCCGGTAATCCCCGCATGCTACGATTCATGGCCCCTGCATTTAAAGACCAACCAAGTCCAACCCAGCTGGCTTCCTGCTCCATTGTCGGTCCTGCATGATAAGCGAGATTAATTGGATAACCACCGTTCGGCCCAGGAACAGTTAACAGCGGAATATTGTAAGAGAAATCCCCCGAATAAAGATCAACCAGATCAGTAGTTCCGGCAGGCTCAAACGATGCGTACTCTTCCTGTAACGGGCCGCCAGTTAACCCAAATGAAAACGTGGGAAACCCAGCCTGGAAAATTATACAAAGAGCCAGCGAAAGACTGATCCCTTTTTTTATTGTTTTTTGTTTTCTCTTAAACATGAAATTAAAAATTAAGTATTGGTAATTCATCAAACACCTTCTTATCCATATTCAACTTTATTTTACCCTTATTAAAAATTTTATCACTTATTATTAGTGTTTTATCTTCTCCAATTTTTTTGTCGTCAAAGGCAAGCAGGAATCTCGCAACGGGAGTTCCACCATAAGAATTCTCGTAGTGGAAAAGAGCACAATCAACGGTGTCGGTGCCGGACGTGAGTTTGATATCGTTACAGAATGCATAAGAAAAATAATTAATCCTGCTCATGTACTCCTCCTGGCCTGATGCCCCTTCCTGAAGCACATCAGTTTCTGACCTGAGGTTTTCAATCTCTAACGTAAAATAATGAAGTCCTCCGGTCTCTATTAAAAAGGTCTGCAATTCGGTTTGACTGTTTACAGTTCCCCTTTGAATAGAGTGAGCCGCTTTATACACCGCAGGTTGATACATTAATTTATAGCTTATCAATCCAATTTTTTTTTCAACGACAAATTCCTTTTTATTGTCTTCAAAATAGCGGATCACATCTGTGTAATTCATGCGTCTTTCTTTCGAACATGCCACTATACACAGCGCGACCACCAATACAAGTACTGTTTTATTTATTTTTTCCTTCATATTTACTGTTAATAAAAGCCAGTACAGGCTCTGTCAAATTGTAAGATTTTTCGTCTGCGTACATAATCGCTCCGGAACCTTCTGCTCCGAAAATGAAATCAAATCCATTTTCCTGACCATAATCTGTCATGTATTGATTTAGTTGATTCATTATTTGCCCATTTAATTGCGTATTCATCGCATTATTGTCTTCGTCAAACTGTTGCTTTTTCAAAACGTATTGATTTTTCATTTCATTAATTTCCTTCTCCCTTGAATTATCATCCATAATCGAGCGTATTCTTATCTCCAGACTATCTAAAAACAATTTGCGGGCATTTGCAACATTTTTGTATTGAGACTCGAGCTCCTTTGTTAACTTGAATTCTTTATACAATTTTCCAATTTCAACATATCCTATTTTCTTTTCGTCACGCTTATAAAATATGCTGAACACTATTCCCGCTGCCAGGATTACATTGGCAAGGATCATGATACGACTGATATTTGTTTTCATTATGTATTTTGTTTTTAAGGAACAATAAACTTCAAATATTGTTTTTCATTTTTTTCATTGGTGACCTCCATCAAGTACATGCCGGATGCGATTGGCGTGTAGTTCGTCAATCTCAAATTGACAGAGAAACGCATGTCACCTATATATGACTTTAACCCATTTGTATAACCAATAAGTAATGGGTAAATATCCTGGTGACTTGCATCCCAGATTTTCACATCAAGTTTATGGTCCTTGTTTGCATACTCATCTTCGAATCGAAAATTTAGTTCGTTGTTTTTTGCTATATAAAACCCTCCGTCCATGTAACTCTTTAATGTGCAATAAGAATTTTTTACCTTGAATGTTAATATCAATTTTGGGTACTTAGCACTATTTGCATTATCGCTACTGCCAAAAACCATTCGTGTATATTGTGTCGTGGCCTCGTCCTGCAACATAAAAACCCAACCATAATTAACTACAGGATTAGTTATCATATCCTGAATGTGGGATAGAACGTTAAGGTCATAATCCTGAGTAGCAGTTGAGCTACCAGCAATACTGATCTGATCTGTTGTTGAATTTGTAGGTTGGTTAGTCCATTTGAGATCATATTCGTTCCAATTTCCTGTTACCCTTCTTAAATAACTGGCATTAGTTCTTTGCAGAGTATTATGATCAACCCCATATAAGGTTAAAGTTGCTGAAGTCACTTCTGTTTCAGTAGGCAATGACGACAAGTCAAATTGCAGATAACCTCTTCCTTTGAACCACGTCCCATTTGTCCATCGCTGGGCCGGTAAAACCGTATAATTTTCCCAATTCATATAGTTGTAATTTTTTGGACTATCGTAACCCAAGGCAGCAGCATCTTTACCGGCTAAGCCATCAGGTTGGATTGCAACGGTTACCGCTGTATTAATACAACCAACTAAAAAATATTTTTTTGACACCACATTATTGGCATCTGTAACTGTAACGGTATAAAGGCCAGGCGCCAGATTAGTTATATCCTTAGTCGTAGGTCCATTACTCCATGCATATGTATACGGAGCAACACCGTCTGTAACGTTCAGATAAATCTCACCGTTATTTAATCCGCTCTCAGTACAATGCCTAACAGAACCGGAAATTACCGGCGGATATTCATATATAATTGTAAGTTTTGGACGGCTGCCAGCTGTTCCATAATCGCTGCTGGCAAAATCCAAACCTCTCGCAGTATTTGTAGTTTCGTCCTGTAGCTGTAAAACCCAGCCATAATTTGTATATGGCTGGTCAATAAAACTCTGTACATGTGTTTTTACATCTACTGTATACGTCTGAGTGGCGGAAGTGCTTTGGGGTAAACTGATTTGATCCGTTGTTATATTATTCGTCGGTTGATTGGCCCAGGTTATTGTGTTTTCTGCCCAGGCTGTTCCAGCTCTCCTCAGGTAACTGGCATTTGCTCCACTGTGGTTCAAACCAGTTAATTCTAGACTGGCTGAAACAACAACTGCATTTGCCGGAATTGAGGAAAGGTCAAAATATATATAACTGCGTTTGCTGTACCAGTTTGTACTTTGAAACCTTTCAGACTTAAAGCTTGTAGAAACAGAATAATTAGTTGTTGAATTTAATTGATCAACAGTAGCATCTATTCCCGCATCATTCGGCTGTACTGTGTAAGTAACTTGAGCATTTATTGCAATGCTTATAAAACTGAAAACGACTATTATTAGTAAACTTCTCATTTAAGGAAATATTTTAGGTTACGTTTTAAAACTCCATATCAGTTACCAGGCTCTCCGTATTATTATCAATAAAGTAAAACCGTAAACGATATCGACTTAATAAAGAAAGATTTTCAAGTTCTATGACGATTTTATTGCCTGTTCTATTCAAAGAATATAAACCATTACTTGGCTGATTAGTATATGGAAATGGATATATAGTGTCTTTTACTGTTACAGCGGTTGAGTTTATGTTTTCAAGTTGCAATCTGCAGTTTTCTATGCTACCTCCAGTAGGTAGTTCAATAATCAGGTTTCTTCCATACAGTGTATCATACGATGTAGTACCTAAAACAAAATTTCTGGTCTCCAGCGCTACAGGTGATGCATTCTGATTTTGTCCGTTCAGCATGTAGCATGCTGCTGTTACAAGTATTATTAGAAAAGATTTTTTCATTTCGAATTTTTTGATGTACAATGTTACATCTAAATAACGGCGAGGAATTAATTTCTCGCGTCCATCTTATCAGCTAAAAACAAAAAGAAATTATTTTGAACGGTTAATAAGCCCTGCTTTTTTCAACAAAAAATCTATTCTGAAAATTCAATATGAAATCACTTCATAAATTGTTAAACGGATTATTCACTTAACATCGAAAAAGAAAAACAATAAATTCAAAAATTAATATGAAGCTATTTCATAATCTATGCAGATATCAACAATCTGTTGATTGAGTGAATAACATGAATTTCCATAAAATTTTTTCTGACCTTACTACGGTAAAAAGTTTTGTAGAAGATGAAATCATTTAGAAAAGAGAAGCTGAAAAGACTTCTGACAAAAAAAATACCAGGCTATACGCTCACAGAAATTTTAGTTGTGGTAGCCATTATCGGAATACTATTGTTACTTGCCATGCCTTCATTTATGCCGCAGGTTACAAAAGCAAAAACAATGGAAGCGCAGATACAACTGAAACACCTGCACAGCCTGGAGAAAACTTTCTTTTTCGTGAACTCTAAGTATAGCACTGAAGTGAATGACCTGGGATTTGAACAGCAAACACTGGTTTCTGAAAACGGAAAAGCAAACTACAGGATTGAAATTGTTTCCGCGAGCAACAGGTCCTTCACTGCAAAAGCAACTTCAGTAACAGACTTTGATGGCGACGGAACATATAACGTGTGGGAAATAGATCAGGATTTAAATTTGAAGGAAGTCACCCCAGACTGAATCTACGAATTACGAATAAGAGTTACTAATGTACGATTACGAATCTGTTACGAATGAACTAATTACGAATGAACGAATCGAAGTTCTTAACAGAACGAAATGGATGCCAAAATAACGAAACCCAGCCGTCGCAAATTGCCAGATCGCATTAACATCAAACTTCGAACATCAAACCTCAAACGAATTGATTCAAACTATACTACATATACTAATTGCAATTCCTGCGCTGATGATCTTTGTTGAGGATCTCAGAACCCGTATGGTAACAGTGTGGAAAATCGTTTTGCTGTTTTCTTTGTCGCTGGCATATTTGCTTTTTACAACAAATAATATTACGGAACAGTTAAAGCTCGCCGCATTTAATATTTGCGTCATTGCAATTATTTATTCCGGACTGATAATAAAAACGCTTTATACTGAAAAGAAATTTAGTGTCAATCTCAATGGAAAAATTGGCCTGGCAGATCTATTACTGATCCTCCCTCCCGCCCTCTGCTTTTCAAATTTCATTTTCATGTATTTTATTCTCATCTGTATTTTTTGCGGAATACTATATTCTCTGTTTTTATTCTTATCAAAAGAAATGGAGAAGATTACAATTCCCCTGGCCGGAATTTCTTCCCTGCTCTTTTGTATCAGCCTGTTACTTCTGCACCTGTTCAATATAGACGCAGGAGATAATAATTCGCTCTTCGAAAAATTTATTCTGCCATGAATGTGAGCGAAGAAATATCATTAGAACTGAAGAAGGTCATCACCACTGACCAAGCCTGGCATTACCGTGTTGTTCCAAAAGATGTTTCCGCAAACGCAATTGAATTTTTCATAGACGAAAGCGCTGATGCTTCCGCAGCAGAGCAAGAACTTGAAATTCTACTTGGCAGGAAAATTAAACTTGTTACGATTGCGACGGCAGAAATAAATAAACTCCTGGCACAGAATTATCGCAAGA
>CBIHPU010000238.1:0-5957 GCA_966211935.1 uncultured bacterium
GATTTTGATTTATGTTGATGTTTATTTGGTTTTGTTCGTCTAGCCAGTCGCCTTCGCCTGATAATTGTTGTTTAATGGAGAAAGGATATTTTTTTGCTTTCGGTTCATCTTCTTTCATGATCTTGCTGATCACCGCATCGTCATAGCAATACACAAATGCGTCTTCGCTTGTTTGATTCCGGATGATCCTGAATTTTGATTTCGCGTATTTTTCAAAATCATAATCATACCGGTCCAGGTGATCAGGTGTGATGTTCAGCAACACGGCGATCTCCGCTTTGAAATCATACATATCATCCAGCTGAAAGCTGCTCAGTTCAAGTACATAATAATCGTGTTGCTCATTGGCAACCTGCAGCGCGAAACTCTTACCTACATTTCCACCCAGTCCAACATTCAACCCTGCGTTTTTTAAAATATGATAGGTCCAGAAGGTTGTTGTTGTTTTTCCGTTGCTGCCTGTAATGCAGATCTTTTTCGCTTTTGTATAACGTGCGGCAAATTCAATTTCAGAGATGACAGGAATATTTTTTTCTCTCAGCTTTTTGATCATCTCAGCTTTTTCCGGAATGCCGGGACTTTTTATTACTTCATTTGCATTCAATATAAGTTCAGGCGTATGCTTACGCTCTTCAAACTGTATATTTCCGGCAACCAGCATTTCCTTGTACTTATCTTTTATTTCTCCTTTATCACTAACAAAAACTTCATAACCTTTTTTCAGCGCAAGCACCGCCGCGCCAACTCCGCTTTCTCCGCTTCCCAATATCACCAATCGCTTCTTCGCCATCTTATCTTAATTTCAATGTTGCGATGGTCAATACTGCGAGCATGATACCAATGATCCAGAAACGCGAAACGATTTTCGATTCATGCATGCCTAACTTCTGGTAATGGTGATGTAGCGGAGCCATTTTAAAAAGCCGGTTTGCTTTCGCGAATTCGAGTCCTCTTTTCTTTTTATGATACTTGAAGTAATACACCTGCATGATCACAGAAAGATTTTCAACCAGGAAAATTCCGCAAAGGATTGGAATCAATAATTCTTTTCTGATAGCTATTGCGAATACCGCGATAATTCCTCCAAGCGCGAGACTGCCGGTATCTCCCATAAAAACCTGCGCAGGAAACGCGTTGTACCAGAGAAAACCAATGCATGCGCCAACGAACGCGGCAATGAACACTACGAGCTCACCGCTGTTCGGAATGTACATGATGTTCAGGTAATCAGCGAAAATTGTGTTACCCGAAACGTATGCCAGAATTCCCAGAGTGGTTCCGATGATTGCGGACGTTCCCGCCGCGAGTCCATCAATGCCGTCTGTTATATTAGCGCCGTTGGAAACCGCTGTGACGATAAGTATTACAAGCGGAATAAAAATCAGCCAGCCCCACTTATGACAATCAATTCCTGTCCAGCATAAAATACGTTCGTAGTCAAATTCATTATTCTTAACAAAAGGAATTGTTGTTTTAATTGACTTGCTCGTTTCAGAAGAGAACCTTGAAAATCTAATTGAGTCATTAAAATTACTTTGCTGAACAACCAACGGATTTTGCAAGGGATCACCTGTAACAATTCTTTCTTTTATTCCAACCTGCGGATGAAAATATAAAGTAGCGCCAACAACCAATCCAATTCCAACCTGACCGACAATCTTATATTTTCCGCTTAAACCTTCTTTGTTTTTCCTGAATACTTTAATGTAATCATCGAGAAAACCGATAAGCCCAAGCCAAACAGTTGTGATTAACATTAAAATGATATATACGTTATCAAGCTTCGCGTATAATAATGTGGGAATGATGATTCCTGCAAGAATGATCAATCCACCCATTGTTGGAGTGCCCGCTTTTTGAGTTTGTCCTTCCAGTCCAAGTTCTCGGATGGTTTCTCCTATTTGCTTTCTTCTGATCCAGTTAATGATTCTTCTGCCTAATAGTAATGTGATCACCAGAGACAATAATGCAGCCATCGCGGCGCGGAATGAAATGTATTTGAACACTCCCGCTCCCGGAAAATCCAACTGATCTAAATAATCAAATAGCCAGAATAGCATTACAGACTTAGTTCTTTAATTGTTGTTTTTAAAATTTCAAAATCATCAAAAGGATGTTTCACTCCTTTTATCTCCTGGTATTTTTCATGTCCCTTTCCTGCGATAAGAATTATATCTCCCGGTTTGCTCATTGAACAAGCCGTTCTTATTGCTTCTTTTCTATCAGTAATTCTCAGCGCTTTTCTTTTGTCCACTACATCCAAGCCATTTTGCATCTGATCCAATATTGCTTCCGGATCTTCGCTTCTTGGATTGTCTGATGTAAGAATAACTTTATTGCTAAGCTGAGCCGCGATCTTTGCCATGATGGGACGCTTTGCAGCATCACGATCTCCGCCACATCCAACAACTGTTATCACCTGTTCGTTTCCTGTTCTTATATCTTTTATTGTATTCAGCACATTCTTCAAAGCGTCAGGCGTGTGAGCGTAATCAACAATTCCAATCACTCCGCCTTCGGATTTTAAATGCTGGAATCTTCCTTCAACAGGATTCAACGTACTCAACGCTGTAAGAACATTTGTTTTATCCTGTTTCAGCATTATGGCTGTCGCGTAAACTGCCAGCACATTGTACGCGTTGAAACTTCCGATCAGTTTCACCCACAGATCCATTCCATCCATATTCAGGTAGAGTCCGTTGAGATGATTTTCAAGAACCTTGCAGCGGAAATCTGCCATGCTTTGTAAAGCGTAAGTTCTTTTTTCCGCCTTTGTGTTTTGCAGCATCACCAAGCTGTTTCGATCATCTTTGTTCACCAAAGCAAAAGAATCATCACCTAACTGGTCGAAAAATCCTTTTTTAGCTTTGATGTATTCGTCAAAAGTTTTGTGATAGTCCAGATGATCGTGAGTGATGTTTGTAAAAATCCCACCCGAAAAATGAATTCCGGCAATTCTTCCCTGTACAACGGCGTGCGAACTCACTTCCATAAATACATACTGGCAGCCTTTGTCCACCATTTTTCTGAGCAGGTCGTTCAGGGCTATTGCGTCAGGGGTTGTATGTGTTGCGGGAATTTCTTCTGAATTGATCCTGTTTTTTACGGTTGACAGTAATCCTGCGTTATAACCAAGCGCGCGGAAAAGGTTGAACAATAAAGTAACTGTTGTTGTTTTTCCGTTTGTTCCGGTAACGCCAACCAGTTTCAGTTGCTGCGATGGATTGTCATAAAAGTTGGATGCGATATTACCAAGCGCGAGCGATGAATTTTTTACTTTTACATAAGTTATCTTTTCATCTCTTTCTTCCGGAAATTCTTCACACACAATTGCGATGGCTCCGCCTGAAATAGCAGCGGAAATAAAATTATGTCCATCAACAGCTGTGCCGCGGGTTGCAATGAACAGGCAATCCTTCTTCAATTTACGTGAATCAAAAGTGATTCCTGAGATAGCAACGTTTGTTGTTCCCAGGATCTCTTCCAGACCCGCTTTGTATAATATGTCGCTTAATAATTTCATTAACCGAGCTGAAGTATTATTCGTGTTCCTTTAGTAAATTTTGTTCCCGCGTTCAGTGACTGCTTTTTCACTTTTCCAAAACCACTCAGCTGCACGCTTAGTCCGTTATTCTCCAACAGGTAAAGTGCGTCGCGCGCGCTCATGCCCGACAAATCAGGAATTACTCCGTCCTGCAATTGTTTTTCCGGAAACTGTTGTGTCAAAATAATTTTTGATGAATCTCTTGCTGAATTGTACACATAACTAAAGTCCTCATCATTATCATCTGATCTGAAAGGGACATTTAATTTGTTCATCACATATTTAAGCTCCTGCGCGGTCCCTTTTATAGTTTTTGGCACAGACGTAAGCAGTTTCTTTTCGGTGTTTATTTCCTGGTGAAAATCAACACTGGTTGAATAGACTTTTTCCGCGATCTCTTTAAATACCGGACCGGCAACAGCTCCGCCGTAATATTTTCCGTTTGTAGGATTATTAATGATGACAATGCATGTATACAAAGGATTGTTTGCCGGAAAATATCCAACGAATGAAGCCTGATACGCGCGGTTACCTGCTGATCCGTAATTGTTTCCGATACGCAGCTGCGCTGTTCCGGTTTTGCCTGCAACAGGAAACGCGTCGATCTGCATAGGCTTTCCGGTTCCGTTCTCAACAACTCCTTCACAAAGTTTTTTTGCTTTTGCAATTACTTCCGGTTTTGCTATTTGCGGATTGATAATTTCCGGATTGAACTTTTTAATTGTTACGCCTTTTCTTTTTATTTCCTTAATGAACATTGGCTTAACCATGCTTCCATTATTTGCAACAGCATTGTAGAGAACAAGTGTGTGCATAGGTGTGATGAGCGATTCATAGCCAATGGAGATCCATGGCAGTGAAGTTCCGTTCCAGTCTTTGGTTCCGGCTTTTTTAATAAGCGGTTTTCCTTCGCCTGGAAGTTCAATGCCAAAAGGCTGACTTAAATGATAACCATACAGTTTGTCAAGAAAAGCCTGGGGATTGGTGGAATAATATTTCGTTATGATTTTGCTCGTCCCGACGTTTGAAGATGTTTCAAATATTCTCTGAACGCTTAGTACAGTTTCTTCCGGTGTATGCGAATCAGCCATGCGGCGGTCATAATAATAACAAACGCCATTGCCAACTTCAAACTTATCATCAAGATCAATATATCCATCATCAAGAGCGGCAAGAAGTGACGCCAGTTTAAAAGTCGACCCTGGCTCAATTGCGTCTCCGATAGCGAAATTGTAATTCTCTACATATGTAGTTGAATCTTTTCTTTTAAGATTCGCTATCGCACGGATCTCTCCGGTTTTTACTTCCATTAGAACAACACAGCCGTGACTCGCTTTGTTGAGGATCAGCTGTTCCATCAATGCGTTCTCCGCAACATTCTGAACTCTCACATCAATAGTGGAGATAAGCTCGCATCCATCCTGAGGTTCAATTTCATTCTCATCATTCAATGGTCTCAGAATTCCGCCTGCAATGCGCTGCATCTGTCTTTTTCCAACAGTTCCTTTCAAAACGCTGTCGTAAGCAGCTTCCAGTCCCACGCCTTTCACATTATCTTCCGGACGCGGAGAAAAACCAATTGTTCTTGCGGCGAGCATTTTGTAAGGATGTTCACGTTTATTTTTCTGCAGGTAAACCAATCCGCCACGCGCTCCGCGTCTCAGCAACGGAAATGTTTTTATTTCCTTCAACTGCGAATGAGAAACATTTCTATGCAGAACGACATAACGGTCATCTGTTCTGCGCGCCAGGTGCAATAGCTTGCTGTAAAACTTTCTGTCTTTTCCAGGCTCATTGAAAAGCGCGGCAAGTTTTATGGAGAGTGAGTCAATATATTTATTGAAGTCTTCTTTTGTTATAGATGGAGCAGATACATCCATTCCCACTTCGTAATAAGGTAAAGAAGTAGCAAGAAGATTTCCGTTCACGTCATAAATATTTCCGCGCATGGCTGCTACTTCGATCTCTTTAATACTCATCGATTTCAGTTTCGCCATCCATTTGTCTCCCTCAATAAATTGAATGTTGACGATTTTCCAGATGATGAATCCGGCAAAAACGCACATGCCAATGTATACGAGCTACGCGCGGGTTAATATTTCCTTTTTATTTTCCATTTCTGGATATGCTCAGAGTATCGTTGATTACAATTTTCATTGGAGGAATACGCGATTCTTCCAAGCCAAGTTTTTTTGCTTCCGCCGCAACATGCACCTCATTGGTAACAGATTCAAGTGAGGACTGAACCGACACCTGTTCGCTTCTTAATTCTTTAAGTTCGTTTGTGAGTTTATTCAGCTGCCTGATTTTATCATCGGCCCAATAACCGTTGGCTATATAGAATAGTGCGATGAAAGAAATGAAGAAGATGAACGGAAGCTGACCGATGATTGCAGGATTACCGAGGACGTTG
>CBIHPU010000239.1:0-5954 GCA_966211935.1 uncultured bacterium
AATTTAGAAACGCCGTTCAGTAAGCCTTCCTTATAAGTTTCAGATGAAGTAATCGATCCGTTGTAATTGAAATATTTTACTTCGCCTTCATCTTTGTCGTCTTTTAATGTGCCTTGCTTTTTCTTCGCGCCATTTGGATAATAATATGTGTATTCAAGTGTTTTTCCGCTACGCTTTCCCTCGCCAGCCAGGCTACCATCGCGTTTTACAAAACGGTAACCAGTTAATTCGCCATTCTTATAATCGTATGTCGCGAAATCTTTTCCTTTGTAATAAACTTTGTAAGGACCAGTAAGCTTTCCGTTCTCGGTGTAAGTTATCTCTTCTGAAAGAATACCATCTTCATCATACACTTTCCATACTCCCGCTCTCATCCCTTTGTCTGTAAACTTTCCTTCCTCTTTCAACTTCCCGTTCTCGTGCCATATCTTCCATTCGCCAACAGGATTTCCATTCTTATAGGCGCCCTCAGATTTTTTCACTTTCTCAGCTTTATCGTGAAATTCAGTTGTAAGACCATTTCGTTTTCCATTTTCCAGCGGAGCTTCTTCAGTAAGGTTACCACTCTTGTAGTATTGAACAAGTTTGTCAATTGCTACGCCGGCCGCAATATTCATTTCACTTCTTTTTCTGCCCGTATTATAATAGTCGATCTGAAGTCCTTCCGTTTTATCCGCTTTGTAAGCGTAGCTTCCTTTTATTGCTCCGCTTGGCCAGTAAATAACATTTTCTCCATCAAGCGTTCCATTCTTATAACTCAGTTTTGAACGTTGCGCACCATTCAGGAAATATTCAGAACGCGCGCCATCGTACCTGCCCTCTTTAAAAACAGCCTGCTCTTTCAGGTTTCCGTTGTAATGATAAAATTTCCATGGCCCCGTCTTTTCCCCATTGGCGTCAAACGCGCCTTCAGAGCGCAACTGGCCGGAAGAATAATAAAATCTCCAGTAACCCGCTACTTTTTTATTAGGGCCTTCGTTACCTTCCGCGGTTAGCTTTCCGTTATCATACCAATGCGTAACCTTTACTTTGCTGCCATTCATTTCCTCTTCGTAAAAAGCGATATTCTGACCAATGTACCCAATGGCCCAGGTTGCGAAACGCGAGAGTTCGCCATCATTTTTCTTCACCCATTTATCTACGTCCGGCACCTGCATTCCTGCAAGCAGATTATATACAAATGGCTCAAACTGATCTTTCTTTCTCAGCTCAACGAAAAAAGGAACATAATACTGCATGAAAAATCCTTTATCACCTTTATTGTATTCGATCTTTTCCAAAAAGACCTGTATCTGTTTAACCAACGCGTATTCCAGGTTTGTTTTGGCTTTGTATTTAGTGCTTAACGCGGCTTTTGATTTGATAATTGTTTCAATCTCGGAAAAATCATCCTGTCCTTCCACCGCGTTTTTATCGGGCACCACATCTTCAGATATTTCACCTTTTACCAGAGATTCAAGAAACCCAACCGTTTTCTGCGCGCGTGGAGAACTGTTTTCCAGCAAAAGAAAGAACTGGAAAGCCATCATGGCCGGAACTATCTTTCCCTGCTTGACAGCGAGCATACCCAACTGCAAATGTGTTCCAGGATGATAAGGATTAAGCTCTGCGGATCTTTTGAAACATTTAAAAGCTTCTTCATATTTTTCCTGGCCCATCAGCGCGGTTCCTTTTTCAAATATGAACATGTTGTTTTTAGGATAACGTTTTGCTCCGGCCTCATAGGCCTTAGTGCTTTCCTCATACTTTTTCATATTGTCAAGCGCGTTCGCCTTATAGAGGTAGAACGAGGCCTGGTATTCGGAATTCAGCAAAATTCCATTATCCGCGGCAACAACAGCTTCTGAATTTTTTCCAGCTGCTATACAAGTGTTTATATATTCGATGAGCGCCAGGGCGTAATTTGTATCGTTCCTGTCAACTTTAAGAAACTCTTCAATGGCCTCTTCATACTTTTCCTTGTCATGGAGATCAATGCCTTTACGGATCACCTCTCCGGAATTTATAAGTTTTACATTAACCTGCGCGGCTCCGGCAAAGGGAAATATGAGGCAGATTAAAAGAAATTTAAATACTGTTTTCACTCGCATTTTTTCATGATTTATACTCTTTAAATGTAGAGGTAATTTTTATAAAAGCAAGTACCGGATACTAAATAATAAGAGTAAAAAAATGCGTTTTACGGGCACATTTTTTTCGGGTTAAGTTAAATCTCCTAAGTATTGAATAAGAAGGTCGATTTGAGCTGTTGAAAAAAACCAGAATGCAGAAAAAAATCACCTATGTAAAACAGTAGCTTTACCATTGAGATAGCACAACATGGCCAAAAAACAAAAAAACCTGCCCCAGAAAAATTACCTATTTGAACTTGTTCTCGACTTTCTTCGCAAGAACAGGGGAAAATCTTTTAACTATAAGCAAATAGCTGCGGCTGTTGAGCTTAGTGATAAATCTGACAAATTCAAATTACTGGAGGTGCTGGATACGCTTGAGCGCGATAAAATGATTGAAGAAACTGAAAGAGGGAAATTCAAGTTAAAGGGTGATAAGTTAATTGTAGCAGGAATTATTGATTTTACATCTTCTGGTGACGCCTATGTAACCATTGAAGAAGGCGCGCCGGATGTATTTATTCCCAACGGGAGAACAAAAGACGCTTTACAGGGCGATCTTGTAAAAATAGCGGTAAGCGATACCGGAAGAAAAAGACAGGAGGGCGTTGTTACAGAAGTTACGCAACGCAACAAAAGAGAGTTTGTGGGTGTATTGCAATGCACTCCCCGCCATTGCTTTCTTGTTCCCGACAATCATAAAATACACGTTGATTTTTACATTCCCGCGGACAAAAATAAAGATGCTGAGAACGGACAAAAAGTTCTGGTTCGAATGCTGGAGTGGAAAGAAGGAGATAAAAATCCAAGCGCGGAAGTAATAGAGATTTTTGGTTTACCGGGTGAACATAAAACCGAAATCCATGCCATCATGGCGGAATACGGTTTGCCCATGCATTTTCCGGAAGACGTGGAGCTTGAAGCCACTTCGCTCGCCACTGAAATTACGCCTGAAGAAATTAAACGCAGAAGAGATTTTCGACAGATACTGACCTTTACAATTGATCCGCATGACGCGAAAGATTTTGATGATGCGATTTCTTTCCGTTACCTGGAAAATGGAAATTACGAAGTTGGCGTACACATAGCCGACGTAACTCACTACCTGAAAGAAGGAACTTTGCTGGAAGAAGAAGCCGTGCGCCGCGCAACCTCTGTATATCTTGTTGACCGCGTTGTGCCGATGTTGCCAGAAGTGCTGAGCAACTTTGCATGTTCTTTAAGGCCGCATGAAGAAAAATATACTTTCAGCGCGGTGTTTGAAATGGATGAGAATGCAAACATTGTGGAAGAGTGGTTCGGAAAAACAGTAATTTTTTCTGACAGAAGATTCACCTATGAAGAAGTGCAGGATATTATTGAAACGGGCAAAGGAGATCATTTTAAAGAAATCCTGATCCTGGATAAACTGGCAAAGAACATGCGGCAAAAACGCGCGGACGCCGGAAGTATTTTCTTTGACAAGGAAGAAGTAAAGTTTCATTTAGACGAAGCCGGAATGCCGCTCGGAGTCTACTTTAAACGACAACTTGACGCGCACAAGCTTATTGAAGATTTCATGCTGCTGGCAAACAGGAAAGTTGCCGAACTGCTTGGGAAACCAAAAACGCAGGGAAGAGAAAAAGAAAATGATAAGAAACAGGCAGCAGTTTACCGAGTTCACGATGCGCCATCCGGCGATAAAATGAACGCGTTGAATCAGCTTGTAGGAAAGTTCGGTTATAAAATGAATCTGAAAACACGTAAAAGCGTTACAGAATCATTGAACAAATTATTGAAAGACGTTTCCGGAAAAAAAGAAGCGGGTATGATAGAACTGCTTGCGGTACGATCAATGCCGAAAGCGATCTATACAACAAAAAATATTGGGCACTATGGATTAGGATTTGATTATTATACGCATTTCACCTCGCCAATCAGGCGATACCCGGACGTAATGGTACATCGCTTATTGAACGCGCATTTAAAAGGCAAACCTTTCAGTAATGAAGCTGATCTGGAAAATCTCTGCAAACATTCATCCGAGATGGAGAAAATGGCGGCAGAGGCAGAACGTGATTCAGTGAAGTTTAAACAGGTTGAGTACATGGAGCGGTTTATAGGCGACACCTTCAGGGGAATGATAAGTGGTGTTACCGACTGGGGAATTTATGTTGAGTTGCCCGACAACAAGTGCGAGGGAATGGTAAGCGTTCGTGATATGCGCGATGATTATTATGTATTTGAAGAAGACAGTTTCAGGTATGTAGGAAGAAATACAGGCAAGGTTTACGCGCTTGGCGATACCGTATGGGTTGAAGTAAGGAAAGCCGATATACTGAAGCGGAGACTTGATTTTGTGTTTGCATTGGACGCAGCGCAAAAAAAGGTGGAACGAAGCGGGTACCGTAATCCAAATGAAGGAAAATTTTCAGAGACAAACGCGGAGTTTGCAAAGAAGGGAAAGAAAGGTGGCGGAGGAGGAAGATCATCGGGCAACAAAGAATTTTCTAAAAGCAAAAGAAACGACAGAGGTGATCGTGGAGGAAAGAAAGACAACAAGAAAAAGCGGTGGTGAAATTTATTACCTCGCGAAATCGAAAGTAAACATTGTCACACCCTCCGGCGCTTCCAGCCACGCGCTGGTCAAAAATCCGTTCCGGTCGTAGTCGTAGAACTTTTTGAAAATGTAGATTTCATTCAAAAGATAATCCACATAGTTCAGCTTACCTTCTATATCCCATTTAAAATTGTAAACTCCGCCGTCCGCGTTTTTTTCAATAATGCTTTTGAGCATTCCATCTGAATCATAAACATATTCCCAGTCTTTGTCAATTACACCGGCATTTAGTTGTTTTACAATTCTTCTTTTAAGCGTTCCTCCTTCACCATAAAAAAACTTTATGTAAAATGTTGGTTGGTTCATTGAATGAATTGAAATCGAATCGATTTTACCGGCAGGAGTATAATAATATTTTGTTGTATCGGAATTTTGAGGTTCGGTTCTAAGCTCAGCTTTCAATTCCCTGTTTTCATAAAAATAAACGGTGGCCGCGCTGTTGTTAAGATCCACGTCTTTTGCATTAAGCAATTGAACTTCTTCGGGCAGCAGAAAAAACTCAGAATGAATTTTTGCGCCTGCGCTGTTGAACAACTGCATTTCTTTTGTTTTTCCAAGACTATCGATCAGCCACACAATTGCAGGAGCTAGAGAAATCGTGTCGGTGGGTTTGCTTTTCATCACACTTTTCTCACTGCAGGAAACTAGTTTTATTTTTCCGGCGCGGAGAAAATCTTCATTGAAACGAAAATCAGGAACCGAAATATTACCAATAAAACGCGTAATGTCTGAATTCAGCATATAGGGCCTGAGCTCCAAAACTTGTTTTTTCGGCTGGTCAGGAACATCTTTTTCATTACCGCACGAAAAGCAAATAAAAACAAATAACAATAAGTGAAAGGAATTTTTTAAAACTCCGGAAAAGCTAATTCGCATGATCAGTTTGCTTTTTCAATTGTAAGACCAACATCCAGCACCATTGGTAAAGGCTCATCGCGCATCCCGTGGCGATAAATGAATTTGTATTTGCCCTGCATTGGAATATGAATGTTTGATTTAAGCAGAATAGCATTATCCCAAAGATCTCCGGCCCCATCACCCTTCCAGTGATTTTGTTCATCCGCAAGCATGCACTCCAATGTATCATTCATTCTTCTTCCGTCGGGATAAACAGTTGTAAGAAAAATAAACAGGTTGCGATACGGATATGAGTCCGCGTGACGAACATTCACATACACATTATAAAATCCTTCAAGATCTGTGATCTCAGGCTCGAAGACTATTGTGTCGTTCCTGCTCCATCC
>CBIHPU010000240.1:0-5941 GCA_966211935.1 uncultured bacterium
ATAAATATGACGGACCGGAAAATAACAGCAGCTACGCTAAAGCGCATAAGACCTATCATAAAGTAATTCGTCATTTCCTGGAGAAGTTTGGTTATTATGATATTTTTCTGGTGGATGATGAGACAGGAAACATCGTTTATTCGGTTTTTAAAGAAGTTGATTTCGGCACATCACTGGTGGATGGACCGTTTAAAGAAACAAACCTCGCTCAGGTTTTCAATTCAGCGCGCGTTTCAAAGAGCGCCGAATTTGTAAAGCTGGCAGATTTCAGGCCATATCATCCGTCTTACGACGCGCCTGCTTCTTTTATCGCCACTCCGGTTTTTGATAATGGAACTAAAATAGGCGTACTTGTTTTCCAGATGCCGATTGACAGGATAAACGATATCATGACAAGTAAACACAACTGGAGCAAAGTTGGATTGGGAGAAACAGGAGAAACTTATATTGTGGGTGAAGATTATACTTTAAGGAACCAATCACGGTTTTTAATTGAGGACAGCAGCAATTACTTTAAAATGATCGAGAAGCTGGGAACCTCCAAAACGGTGCTCGATAAAATAAAATCATACAACAGCAGCATTGGATTACAGGAAGTGCGAACGACAGGAACAGAAGCTGCGCTGAATGGGGAAACCGGTGAAAAATTATTTCCCGACTATAGAGGCGTTCCGGTTTTGTCGTCTTACAAACCGCTTGAGATTGAGGGAATGAAATGGGTAATAATGAGTGAGATTGATGAGGCGGAAGCATTTGCCTCGGTGAACAAATTGCGTTCCTATATTGTCTACGCCTTTCTTGCATTTTTTATTGTAGTAGTTCTGGTTTCCATTATTGTTTCAAGGCAAATTACAAAACCGGTAAAGGAACTAACGTACGACGCAATGGAGCTTGCAAAAGGCAATATGGATGTTGAGATCAAAACGCGAAGAAAGGACGAGATAGGAATTTTATCACTCTCATTCAGGAAAATGCAGATCTCGATCCGCAACCTGATCACAGAACTGAAGCACATCAACCAGAATTTGGAAGAAAAAGTTATTGAGCGAACCGTTGAATTGCAGAGACAGAAAGAAATGGTTGAGCACAAGAACAAGGAAATTGTAGACTCCATAAATTACGCGAAGAGATTGCAGTCAGCAATTTTACCTCCGGTAGAAGAAGTAAAATCGAAACTAAATAGTTTTGTTCTCTTTAAACCGAAGGATATTGTGAGCGGAGATTTTTATTGGCTGCATGTGAATAAAGACAAGGTTCTTATTGCGGCGGTAGATTGCACCGGTCACGGTGTTCCGGGTGCAATGGTGAGCGTGGTAGGCGCAAACGCGCTTGACAGGTGCGTAAAAGAATTTCGTCTTGAAAAGCCCGCAGAGATTATGGACAAAATGAGTGAACTGGTTCAGGAAACTTTTACCAGCAGTAACAATGATGTGAAGGATGGAATGGATATGACGCTCTGTTCCATTGATAAACGTTCGAAGAAAATTCAGTTTGCCGGCGCTAATAATCCGTTGTGGATAGTGCGCAGGGGAATAAACAATGTAGAAGAGATTAAAGCTGATAAACAACCGATCGGCCAGTTTGAATTCAGGAAATCATTTACCAATCACACTTTTGAAATGCAGGAGGGTGATTGTGTTTATTTATTGTCAGATGGATATGCCGATCAGTTTGGCGGGCCTGAAGGCAAGAAATTCAAATACAAAACACTTCGCGATCTGCTGCTTTCGATTCATGATCTTCCAATGGAAAAACAATATAAGGTGCTGAACGAAGAATTTGAAAAGTGGAAAGGAGATTTTGAACAGATAGACGATGTGTGTATAATTGGAATACGGTTGTAATAAAAAAATCCCCCCGCTTTTTATACGGAGGGATCTTCATTTTTTAAATTTCTATTCTCTTACGATTTTTTTCCGGTCATGGCCATTGCCATTTTAACTGCTTCGTAAAGGTTGATATAACCTCCGGTCCTGGAAAGGTCACAGAATTTAATATCAGCACTTTTAGACCCAGGCTGAGCCGGTGTTTTCACAGTAGAATCCTTACAGCTCACGTTGCTGGATTTTTCAATGATCTTTTTAATGTCTTTAGCGCTAAGCTGAGGGAAATAAGATTTTAAAACCGCTGCAACTCCGGCTGTAGCGGGACAAGCCATTGATGTCCCACTCTCGTTTTTGTATTTGCTACCAGGAACGGTAGAATAAATATCAACGCCCGGCGCAAAAACGTCAACGGTCTTCTTTCCGTAGTTTGAAAAAGTGGCAGGAATTTCAGCTCCTGGTTTCCAGCTTAGTGCTCCAACTTCGATCCATGTCTTGCAACCTTTTCTTGAAATTTTTCGAGTTGGATAATGCGGATTCAGATCAATATTCAACGCTTCGTTACCGGCAGCGTGAACTAACAGCACTCCTTTTTTCTCCGCGTATTTTATCGCTTTTTCCAATGCCTCTTTATGAACTACGTAAGCTTTACCGAAACTCATGTTGATGATCTGGCAACCATTATCAACTGCATAATAAATAGCGTTTGCAATGTCTTTATCTCTTTCATCCCCATTTGGAACCGCGCGGATCGGCATGATCTTCACGTTATCAGCAATCCCATTCATCCCGATATTGTTATTTCTTACGGCCGCTATAATTCCAGCAACGTGTGTGCCGTGCGTTGCATCAGTTCCTTTCACATCGTTGTTCCCGTAGTATTTTTCATTAGGATCGTCAACGTTATCACCTACAATTTCAGGACGTGGATCAAAATCAGGATTTAAGTTGTATTTCACTCTTCCTTCAAGATATTCCTTACCCTCATTTGTGTCATCAATTATTTCGTCTAAAGTAGTTTTATCATCCGGGATCATCATTTTGAACATACCGGCCATTTGTTTTTTCTTCGCGTCTTCCGTAGTGTATTTTTCAAGTTCCGCTTTTGTTACTTTATCTACGTTCAGGTTTTTCTTTACATCTTCATTCAAATCTTCAAGTATTGGAAGAATGAAACTGATCTGCGCCAATTGCCCGTTATATTTTTCTTTTTCCTTTTCAATTTTATCTTTCAGCGCAACATATTCCTCATATTCTTTTTTGTTTCCTGAAGTTTCCGCTGTTTTATCTTTGTATTTGTCATGCAGCTTTTTGTATATGCGTACCATCTCCAATCGCTCATAACTGATGTTCTTGCCATCTTTTCCTCCAATGAAATTCCAGCCGTGAACATCATCCACGTAACCATTTTTATCATCGTCAACTCCATTGTTCGGAATTTCCTTTTCGTTTGTCCAGATTACTGACTTCAGGTCTTCGTGCTCGATATCCACTCCCGAATCGATAACACCAACAATAATTGTGGTAGACTTTTTATCTTTTAGTAACTCCTTGTAAACACGTTCAGTTCCAACTCCATTTACATTGTCTGCGGACTGATCGAGATTAAACCAATTCTCGGGCGCACTGTTCTGAGCAATTACCGCAGATGAAATAAACAGAGCGGCAAATAAATTCCTGAGTCTCATAATTTTTCTGTTTGCTGGCTAAAAGTTTATTCAGCCGGTTGAGGGATTCTTTAATTTGTTCAACAAAGTTAAAAATTGACAGCTTAGAAGAAAGTCAAAAAAGGATAAAATGCCTTTGAGAATGACAGGAGCCGTTAGGATGTGACGAAGGGCGTTCACACGTGTGAAATAGAAACGCATAATGCTACACAATTCAACCGAGTCCCAGCGTTAGACCTCCATCCATTTTCAGCGTGCTGCCTGTAATCCATGATGAGACTTCACTCATAAAAAAGGCGCAGGCATTTGCAACATCTTCCGGATGTCCAAAACCTAAAGGATATTTTTTCTCATGATTTTTCATTTCCTCAGGACTCATTGCCGCCTCAACTGTTCTTTCATAGATGGCAGTTTTAACTAGCGCAGGTTGCAACACATTTACTCTAATTTTTTTGTTTGCAAGCTCAAGCGCCAGCGTACGGGCATATCCTTCCAGCGCAGCTTTTGAAGAAATATATGGTCCACCACCAAAATAACTGTGCAGTACTGAAACGGAAGAAATGAAAATAACTGATGATCTTTCTTTAATTTTTTTCCTGGTAAGCAAAGCGGAAGTTAATTTAACAGCTGATGTAAAATTTACAGAGAAAACTTCATTCAGATGCTTTTCCTGAATGAATTTAACCGGAACCGGTAGTACTTTTCCTGCGCAGTGTATCCAACCGTCAATGGCAGCGCAGGCATCGGAAAGAGTTGAAATTCCTGAATCTGTTGCAAGATCAGCCAGAATTGCAGCGTGATCGCCTATACATTTATCTGCTGTTTCTTTAAGTTGTTCCTGATTTCTTCCGGTTAGAATAAGTTTGGCTCCCAGTTTTGCGCAAATAATTGCCGCGGCTCTGCCAATTCCGGATGAGGCTCCGGTTATCAGTATTGTTTTATTTTCCAGCGTCAGCATTCCGAATTAATTCATTTTACTTTAATTCTATTAATGGTAGACAAAGACATTTTTCAGTTTGAATAATGCAGGAGGCCCACGAAAATCCAACGCCAAATCCGCTAAAGCATAAGTTTAATCTCCTTTCATTTGTTTCGCTGTTTAACCGCGCAACAATGGTTAAAGGAATTGACGCGGAACTTGTATTACCAAATTCTTCAAGCGAATATGGGACTTTTGTTTTATCAGTCACTTTCAATTTCTTCCTTACGGATTCGTTAATCAGTTTATTTGCCTGATGAAAAACAAAATAATCAATTTCGTTAATGTCTTTCTTTGAAAAGGAAAACAAATCATTCAGGCTGGCTGCAACTTCACGCAACGCAAAATTAAAAATCTCAATCCCATCAAGTTTCAGGTGACGTTTGGCGCGTTTTATTCCAGGTTCAATTTCTTTTAAGGTAAAAGTATCGTCGCTAATTCCATTACGAGCGCCTCCATCTTCAATAATTATCGCTTCTTTTCCTGATCCGTCTGAGTGCAGGTTGAAGTAAACCGGAGCAGCATTAGAATTATACTGTAAGGCTGTCGCTGTTCCTGCATCACCAAACAAAGGATAAGTGCTTTTATCCGTGTATGCTGTACTTAAAGTTGATTTATCGCCAACCAGTAATAACCCTTTTTTAATTTGTCCTGATGATAATAGATTGCCAAGCACATATAAGCCGTAAACATAACCGGAACAACCGAGATTTATGTCAAACGCAATGCTGGATTTTTTTAATCCGAGACGATTTTGAAGAATGATACTGCTGGCAGGAAGAAAATGATCGGGACTTTGCGTGACCATTATAACCGCGTCAATTTCCTCCTTTTTCCAATTTAATTTTTCAATAAGGCGCACCGCGCTTTCGTAACAAAGATCTGAAGTGGCGATATGCTTTGGCGCAACTCTTCTGCCCGCTATTCCTGTAGTTTTTACAAACATTTCTCTTTCAGCCGCGGAAATATAATCGTAGTCGGCAGTACTGATACTTGCTTCAGGAACAGCGGCCGCCAATCCTTTTAACTCAACATTTTCAAGTTTAATTAGCGGCATTTACTCTGCTGGAAACAAGATTATATAATTGCCGAACAGTTTTTGTATTGCGAAGATCTTCGGCATTAAGCGTAACACTAAAGTTCGCATCTACAAAAGCGATTACAATAAGCGCATACATGGATTTCCAGTTAACAATTTCGTGATAATTTGTATCAGGCTTCAGCGTTCCCGGTTGCAGATCTTCAAGTTCTGCTTCTAACTGCGTTGTAAATTCCTCTATTGTGATCATATATATTTTACTCAATACGTTATTACGGTTGCGCCCCAGGTATATCCGATTCCAAAACCTGCAAGAAGAACTTTCATTCCTTTTTTAAGTCTGCCCTGCTGCTCCGCTTTTTTTAATGCGATTGGTATGGATGAAGATACGGTGTTTCCGACTTCTTCAATATCATTAAAAAATTTTTCTTTT
>CBIHPU010000241.1:0-5939 GCA_966211935.1 uncultured bacterium
GATCAGAATTTCAGCAATGCTTTCCTGAACCAGCAGGCGCGATCCCGCGCAGCAAACATGGCCCTGGTTAAAGAAAATCCCATTTACAATTCCTTCTACTGCCTGATCAATGGCCGCATCTTCAAAAACAATGTTGGCCGCTTTTCCGCCTAACTCAAGCGTGAGTTTTTTATTTGTTCCGGCAACCGCGCGCTGAATTATCTTTCCGACATCTGTGCTTCCAGTAAACGCGACTTTATTTACTCCTGCATGATTTACTATCGCCGCGCCGGTCTTTCCAAATCCGGTTACAATATTTACTACACCATCGGGCAATCCGCTTTCACGAATTATTTCTGCAAGTTTCAAAGCAGTGAGCGGAGTTGTTTCTGCCGGTTTCAATACAACCGTATTTCCCGTTGCAAGTGCCGGAGCAATCTTCCAGGCTGCCATCAACAATGGAAAATTCCATGGAATTATTTGGCCCGCAACACCAAGCGGTTGAGGATTTCTGTTGGGAAAAGCGTAATTCAATTTATCTGCCCAGCCCGCGTAATAGAAAAAGTGATTCGCTGCTAAAGGAACATCTACATCGCGACTCTCACGAATGGGTTTTCCTCCGTTCATTGTTTCGATAACGGCAAATTCACGTGCGCGTTCCTGGATCATTCTTGCAATTCTATAAATATATTTCGCACGCTCCTTACCCGGCATTTTCTTCCAGGTTTTTTCGTACGCAGTCTTCGCAGCTGTTACTGCAAGGTCCACATCTTTTTCATCCGCGTCTGCAACTTCTGCAAGTTTCTCTTCCGTAGATGGAGAGATCGTGTTGTAATATTTTTTGCTTTTTGGTTTTACAAACTTGCCGTTTATGAACAGATCGTATCTTTCCTGCAGGCGAATATGATCCTTGCTTTCCGGTGATGGCGCGTATTGCCATTCTTTTAAAAAAGAAGGCTGCCCGTTTTGTTCGGCTGTTGTTTGATTTGCTTTTGAAGCTTTTGTTTCCTGCCTGGAATTACTCATTGTGAATTTTTTTGTCGTATCAGTCTATTGAAAAATAATCTTTACCCTGGTAAACTCCGCTTTGTTCTTTACCTAACTGCATCAGAATATCATTTGCAAGGGAGCTGGCGCCAAACCTGAACCATTCGTTTGTCATCCATTTATCACCAAGCGTTTCGTGCAACATTACAAGATAATTTATTGCAAGTTTAGCGGTTGAAATTCCGCCGGCTGGTTTCATACCAATCATTTTTCCGCTGCGCAGATAATAATCCTTAATAGCCTGCAGCATAACCAGGGTTACCGGCATTGTTGCGGCAGGCTGAATTTTTCCTGTTGAAGTTTTAATGAAATCAGCTCCCGCGTAAATTGCAATATCACTCGCTCTCCGTACGTTGTCCAGTGTTGACAGCTCGCCTGTTTCCAGGATCACTTTTAAACGCGATTTACCGCAAGCTTCTTTTATCGCGGCAATTTCGTCAAATACAAAACTGTAATTTCCTTCTAAAAATTCGCCGCGTGATATCACCATATCAATTTCATCCGCACCCTCGTTAACGGCAAACAAAGTATCATCTATTTTTATTTTCCGGGTTGAATTCCCGCTCGGAAAAGCCGTTGCGACTGATGCCACTTTTATGTTGGTTCCTTCAAGTGATTTCTTTGCGGTTCCTACATGACTGGGATAAACACATACCGCAGCAACTGTTGGTATTTCCTTCAACTGATCACAAAGATGAGCAGCCTTGTAGCACAGCTGTTTTACTTTTCCCTCTGTATCTTTCCCTTCCAGTGTTGTAAGATCTATCATGTTGAGCGCAAGCTTCAAGGCATGAACTTTACTTGATTTCTTAATGCTGCGTGTTCCGAAGCGTGCCACTCTTTCTTCAATGCCAACCTGATCAATTACTGGCGATTTCCGGAAGTCTGGTATTTCTATTGTTGAGTTCATTTTACGAGAGAAAAAAGGAATTTCAAATATACGATCTGCCCGGGGAAGTAAAAAGGAGAAACTATGAAATTCCATTATATTGTTAAAAGGCTTCAAGCGGTTTTTTTCTTACATTTGCGTAATGATTACGAGTGCCTTTCTGAGTGTAATTAAGCATTGCTGCGCTGGAAGTGGCAATTAATTAAAGGGAAAGGTTTTAAGAAAAGGAAATTGTAACCTTCCCCGCAAAAGGAAGGTTTTTTAATTTCAGAAATGAGCGGAACAAACATTCATACAACATTCGAAAAACTTCTTGATAAACAGGATAAGGAAAAATTATTGGGACAAAGAGGAATTGTTGTCTGGCTCACCGGCCTATCCGGTTCAGGAAAAACAACTGTTGCTGCAGGAGCTGAAAGAAAATTGTTCGAAGCAGGCAAGCTCACGCAGGTGTTGGATGGAGACAATATTCGCTCAGGGATAAATAATAATCTCAACTTTTCCGAAGATGATCGTAAAGAAAATATCCGAAGGATCGCGGAAGTGGCCAAGTTGTTCAAAGATTGCGGCGTAATTACAATTTGCTGTTTTGTTTCTCCGACAAATGAGATGCGCGGCCTGGCAAAAAAAATAATTGGAGAAAAGGATTTCATCAGCGTGTTCATCAGCACTTCCCTGGAAGAATGTGAGAGGAGAGATGTGAAAGGTTTGTACGCGAAAGCCAGGAAAGGTGAGATAAAAGATTTTACCGGAGTGAATGCGCCATTTGAAAGACCAGCTGACATTGACCTGGAAATTGATACTGGAAAATTAAGTCTTGAGGATTCCATAAATAAATTATATGAGTTTATCAGCAATAAAACCCGGAATTGAAATGAATAAACACCAGCTTACACACCTTGATGAACTGGAATCGGAAGCTATTTATGTTTTACGTGAAGTTGCTGCGCAGTTTGAGAATCCTGTTCTTCTTTTTTCGGGAGGAAAAGATTCCATTGTGGTAAGTTATCTTGCACATAAAGCCTTCTTTCCCGCCAAAATCCCTTTCGCTTTAATGCATGTTGATACCGGTCACAATTTTAAAGAAACACTTGACTACCGTGATATGTGGGTGGAGAAACTGGGCGTAAAACTTATTGTAAGAATGGTTCAGGATTCAATAGACAAGGGGAGGGCGAAAGAAGAGAAAGGTTACAATGCAAGCAGGAATGTTTTGCAGACGGTTACTTTGCTTGACGCGATTGAAGAATTAAAAATTGATTGCGCTATTGGAGGAGCAAGAAGAGATGAAGAAAAGGCAAGAGCGAAGGAACGTTTTTTCTCTCACCGTGATGACTTCGGACAATGGGATCCTAAAAATCAGCGTCCGGAACTCTGGAACATTTTCAATGGTAAAAAGAATCTCGGTGAACATTTTCGTGTTTTTCCTATCAGTAACTGGACAGAAATGGACGTCTGGCAATACATTTACAAAGAAAACATCGAACTCCCTTCGCTGTATTTTTCTCATAAAAGAAAGGTTTTTGTAAGAGATGGAGTGTTGTACGCGGATGAAGGAGTGATCATGAAAAAGCCGGATGAAAAAGTGGAGGAGCGTATAGTTAGATTCAGAACTATTGGAGATATTTCCTGTACGGGCGCGGTAGAGTCGAAAGCATCTTCTCTTCAGGAAATTATAAATGAAGTTGCAGCAACACGTACTACCGAACGGGGAACACGGATTGACGATAAGCGAAGCGAGGCGGCAATGGAGGACAGAAAAAAATCAGGTTATTTCTAAAATTTGTTTGGTATGAATAACACAGATATATCGGGATATTTAAATATGGATCTGCTCCGGTTTACCACAGCCGGCAGTGTTGATGATGGAAAAAGCACATTGATTGGTCGTTTGCTTTACGATTCAAAATCAATTTTCGAGGACCAGTACGAAGCGATAAAACAATCCAGCGAAAAAAGAGGAGAAGAGTATGTAAACCTCGCGTTGCTTACAGACGGACTGCGAGCGGAAAGAGAACAGGGAATTACAATTGATGTGGCCTATCGTTATTTCGCGACACCAAAAAGAAAGTTTATCATTGCTGACACACCCGGACACATTCAGTACACGAGAAATATGGTGACCGGTGCAAGTACTGCTAACCTTGCAATTATTTTGATTGACGCAAGGCAGGGAGTTGTTGAACAGACCCGTCGTCATTCTTTCATAGCGTCACTGTTGCGCATTCCGCATGTCGTTATCGCTGTAAACAAAATGGATCTTCTTGACTTTGATGAAAAAGTTTTTTCCTCCATTAAAAATGAATATGAAACAAATGTGTTACCGCGATTAAATTTCAATACGGTTACTTTTATTCCCATATCGGCTTTGAAGGGTGATAATGTGGTTGACCGTTCCGGAAATACAACCTGGTATGGCGGACCAACTTTACTTGAACATCTTGAAAAAGTAGAGCTGGGTGAACGTATTGAAAGTCATGAGGCTCGTTTACCTGTTCAGTATGTGATCAGGCCGATGAGTCGTGAGTATCACGATTATCGCGGTTATGCAGGAAGAATTTCGGGAGGTGTTTTTGCTAAAGGTGATAAAATAAAAGTTCTTCCTTCCGGACAACGTTCAACGATAAGGAGTATTGACAGACTTGAAGGTGAGTTGCAGGAGGCATTCAGCAACATGAGCGTAACGCTTACTCTGGAAGATGATGTTGATATCAGTAGGGGAGACCTTATTGTAAAAGAGAATGAGAACGAACCTAAAGTTTCCCAGGAATTTGATGCGACCATTTGCTGGCTGAGTGAAGAGGCGCACTCTCCATCAAAAAAATATGGTATAAGGCAAGGAACGAAAGATGCGCGAAGCGTAATAAAAGAAGTAATTCATAAAATCGATATCAGTAATCTGTCTGAAAATACTTCCGACCTGAATATTAAAATGAATGACATAGCGAGAGTGCGTATTAAGACGACACACGCTTTACCCGCTGATGCATATACCAAAAACCGCACGACAGGAAGTTTTATACTCATTGATGAAGCGACGAACAACACTGTCGCGGCAGGCATGATTGAGTGATAAATACACCGCCGTAAAACTGCGGTTCGCCGCCGTGTTTTAAATAATTTTAGTAATAAGTAAAATTATTGCAGTCCGCTTTAATGGTTGGGCTGGTTATATTCAGTTATATTTGCGTATGATGTTTTCCTGTCCGATTAGAGAAGTTATAAAGAAGAGACACCGGAAATTATTGGGTGAGTACACTTTTATTATCAGCGATAAGATACACGAGACTGATCAGTCGGCATGGAATTATGTAAATGGACACAGAAATCTTTTTTTGAGTCCCGATTATCTGCAGTTGCTGGAGTCGCAGCAGGGAGGTAGTTATTTTCCGAAATATGTGATCATCTACGATAAAAAAGTTCCTCTGGCAATAGCATATTTTCAGATCATAGATTTTACGTCTGAAGTTTTTGGCGATTTGATAACCGCCCAGTTGAGCAGCCTGCAAAGTACGCGTGCAAAGCTTTTTCAGCGTTACGTCAATAATACCAGGGGACATGTTGTTTTGCGTTTGGTTACGCTTGGAAACAATTGTGTAAGCGGAGAACATGGATATGCTTTTTCTAAGGAGATAAAGAAAGATGTGAAGTTCAAATTGCTTCAGAGGCTGACTGAAATATTATCTAAAGAGGAAAAACTCAGGGGGCGAATTTCTGCAACTCTCGTTAAGGATTTTCAGGAAGAATCTCTCCCGAAGCAAAACGCGCTGAAGCAGGATAATTTTATTGAGTTTTCCGTTGAGCCGAACATGATAATTGAAGTACCTGATGAAGTTACTTCTCTGTCAGAATATATCGGATTGTTTTCAAAAAAATACAGAAAAAGGGCAAGAACAATTTTTCAGGCGGCGGAGTCGGTTGAGATAAGAGAATTATCGTTGAGTGAAATTACAAAGTTGAATCAGCGGATATTTTCGTTGTATGAGCAGGTGTATAATAATGCGAAGTTTAAATTGATGAAGCT
>CBIHPU010000242.1:0-5913 GCA_966211935.1 uncultured bacterium
TAAGGAAATGCTGGATAACCACGCAGATTTCAGAATCATGATTGGTAACATTACTTCATTCAATGAAGCGGGAGAGTTAGCGAAAGCGCACGCGGAGTTTGAAAAGTATGCGGAAGCATTGCTGGATCATATTGCTGTTGAGAATGACGAAGTTTTCCAGATGGCTGAATCGCTGTTTGATGAATCGGAGCTGGATAAGATTTATTTCAGGTTCAAGGATTGCGATATGGATCTTAGCGAGGAATATAAAAAAGAAATGGAAGGAATATTATAATAAGTTGCACCTGAGCTCCTGCAATTTGTTATGGCCCCACGCAAACCGTGTGGCTTTTTTAATAGACTGCCAAATGCATGGCTGTGCACGTGATTGTTATTTAATAAACCTGATGCTTGGTTTTACAGATTGATCACTTATTCCCGCTGTAATATCAAAACACTGAAAACCTCGTAACACCTGTCTCCATATTTCTCCGTTAGGATTTGCTGCTGTGTGTGCTTTAACGTAAAATTTTCCACTTAAGAATTTTGAAATATTTGCAGCGGAAACATTTTCTTTTTTTCATTGTAATGTTGTTTTTGGATTTGGTTTGACCTTAATCGTGCAAAGTCGATACCTTATTCAAACTCTTGTTGATCGGAGTCAACATCGAATTTGTGTTAGACATGGAATGCCAATTGCCTGAATAACCCGCGATATTCAGAGAATAGAATAATTGAAGTTTCGAAAATTTCAGGAATTGAAAATTTCAAGTTTACTTCAATAGATGAATACAAGGAAAATGGAATTCATTCTCAGCTTCCCGCTTTGGTGCGATCCAGATATCTGGCAAAAGAATTTTCGGATGTGATAAGCGCAACCTGAATACGTTTGGCATATTTAATCGAATCCACTATTTCTTTTTGTTTTTCTTCCACTGCCAGTTTTTGCTTTTCAATAATATCTTTTGCGTTTTCTACTTCTTTTTTTTGCTGAAGAATGATCGCGTTGGCTTTTCTTTTATTCTGATAGCCTTTTAATATCAGAGCGGCAAGTAGAAGCATGAAAACAACACCTCCAACCAGTGAGTTTCTTATTATCCTTTCCTTTTCTTTTTCTTTTTTCGCAATCTGATTTTTCCTTTCCTGTTCCAGTCTGGTTGCCTCTTCCTTTTTTTCATATGCATACTGAAATTGTTTTCTTAAGCCTGCTTTCCGTGTATCAGCATTGTTTATACTGTCGCGCAATGAAATATAGGTCTTGTAAAAGATCAATGCATTTTTATAATTTCCTTTGGTGCTGTCGATCTGGTAAAGCGTAAAATTTGCGTCTCTCTGTATTTCAGCTGCACCGTCTGTATCGGCTAACTGTAAGGCCTTCCTTGTGAAATTTTCTGCTTTTTTTATGTCTTTTTGTTTCAGGAGGATATCCCCCACATTCCGATATGAAGTTGCTAAACCTTTATTGTCTTGAATTGCTTCACTGATGGATGAGCTTTCTGTGTATTTCTCTAAGGCTTTAGTGTACTCGCCCTTGTCAGCGTGGAGAGCCGCGATATTGTTCAGGGAGGACGCCACACCCTGTTTAAAATCAATTTCTCTGAAAAATGTTATCGCTTTTTCATAATGTTCCAATGCTTTTGCAGTTTGCTTTTTCTTTTTATACACATTCCCCATATTATTCAGGCATTGTCCAATCCCCCGCTTATCATTAATTTCTGTTCTGGCTTTTAAACTCACTTCGAAATATTCCAGGGACTTTTCCAGTTCATTTTGTTTCATGTAGAGTACTGCAATATTATTCATCGCAGATCCAATGCCTAGTTTATTATTCAATTCCTCCTGAAGTTTGAGTCCTCTGAAATAATAGTCTATTGCCAGTTTGGTCTGACCCTGGTTTTAGTATACAGAGCCAATATTGTTCAGAGTAAAGGCCATTCCTTTTTTTTCATTTAATTGTTCCTGTGTTTTCAGTGCCTGAAAAAAATAATCCAATGATTCCTTTGTTTTTCCCATTTTAAAATAGATCGCCGCAATATTATTCTGATCATTGGCTATTTCTGTTTTATTTCCCGTTTCTTCTGCCGTTTTCAAACCCTTGATCAGGTAACTGACCGCTTTTTCCATATCACCATGCTGACTGTAAATTATGCCGATATTAGTAAGCGCGGCAGATTTCGAAAGCAGGAAATTCATTCGTTCCGTACGATTTGCTTTTGAAATTCTTTGATCAATAAACTGAATGGCAGAATTGCATAAAGGTATCAGTGTGTCGGGATTTGATGGATAGTAGAGAGAAGCAAGCGCCAGATATGCTTTAGCAACAGTGGTGTCGTTCTTTGCGGTTCTTATCAGGTTGTTTAGAGAGTCGATGGGATCTGATTTCTGACCGAAGCAGTTTGAACAAAAAAACAAGGTTAGTACAGAAAATAAAATGATTATCTGTTTTTGACGGGAATTGAAGTCGTTATTCATTTCCCGAAAATAAATAAAATAAAGAATTTGTGCCGCTATCTCTGCAAATCAGCTGATAACTTAAAAACTGTCTGTCCTGTAACGGTAACGTGTTCACTTACCAGTTTTGAATCAGTGCCTTTGCCGATATTGAAATCCATGCGATTAAGCGTGCACTCAATACTAAAGACAGAAACTCTATTGTTTTCCTTAGGTGTGTAAATGACATTGAGATCAACGGATTTTGTTATTCCATGCATAGTCAGGTTTCCGCTTGCTTTGTAATTGTTATCTGTTATTTTTTTGATGTTGCTGCTTACAAACTTAATCGTCGGAAATTTTTCCATTTCGAAAAAGTTTTTTCCTTTTAATTCTCTGTCACGTTTTCTATTGCCGGTTGTTATTGAGTTGACATCTGCTGTCATTATTATTTTCGCATCCTCGAAATCATTTGACTCATTAATTAAATTAACGTCGAACTGAGTGACCTTACCCTTCACAGGAGACAATACTACTCTGTTAATGGAAAAACCAAGTGTGGAATTACTTTTATCAAATTGCCATTGCATTGATTTTTTTGTCGGGTGTTCACAAAAGATATTTGCGAGCATAATCACGGACGAAAATATCAGCGTTTTCATGTTTGTGTTTTTTGATAACTATCAAATCAAATACCTGTTCTTTTGAAGTTGGAAATGAAACAGTTGACAGAATGCTATTTTTTAAATCGGGAAAAACGGTTTTAGCAGAAGGACGCAATAATCTTAATTGATTAGTGAAAAATTGAAATTGATAGTTGCATAAAATGCAAGTTCTTATGGGTTATTCAATTTTTGGTGTACTAATTATGGTTGTCCGGTAAAGATTTTATCAAGGTGTTTTTTTTCAATTTTGAATCAGAGGGATTCCGGTGAATATTTGAATTAAAATATTTGCCATGAAAAAAATATCGCTTTTTCTTTTTTTAATTGTTTTTGTAAATAGTATTTCTGCCGATTGCGGCATTTCTCCGAATGGCGGCGTATCAATTGTTCAGGACAGCGTATCAGAACCTAGAAAAAAACTTTCTTTTCGCGAGTGGTTGCATGATCACAGCAATGGAATTAAAAGAGCGACTTATAAAGAACTTGCAAAGAATAGTGATGAATTCGTTGGCATTACTATTCTCAAAGTTATAATGTTGTTGCCGTTATATGCGGTGTTCGGAGCAGCAGTTGTATCGGCAATCGGGGGTGCTGTTGCAATGGGAATTATTGCCTGTATTCTGATTTATGCTCTAGCTGCCGGAGCAGGTGTTCCCGTTTTTAGTGCTTTGCTTCCTTATATCGCAATTGCGCTTGCTTGTATGGCGGGCGGGGCCACGGTAGCGTTGTTATTGGGTTATGTAAGTGAGTTGCCTTTTTTTGATAAAGCACGTCCGGTTGCAGTGGGATTTTATGAAGTCCTCGGATATATAGTTGTTGGTGTGTTCTATCTTTTGTTCGAAGCATTTAATTGACAGGTAAAATTAGTATTGTTGCTGGAGCAATGAAATTAATCACTGATAAATCATGAATTGATTTCTTAAATAAAACATCGCCGTTTTTTCATTATGATAATATTGACTCTGAATATTTTCATTTTGAGAATTTCATTTACTCTCACCATGAGTGAAGTCGTCTCAAAAGTTTTCATTAGTTAAATAAAACTTAAAACCTGTTAAGAGGGAAGAACTGAGAATGCTCATGTTTTTTTGCTTTTGTATCTTCAATAGCTGAAAGCAGGAAATTAATAGCCAGGATCGCTATTTTTTTGTCCGGATCAGATACAAAATCAGGACCTGAACAGTCCAATCGGTCTTTAATATTTTATAACACAACTGAAACAATGAAGAGAGATAGAATCGTGGGGAAGGTATTTGCATCAGTTTGCTGCCTTTTTGTATTTACAGGTCTGAATTCAATTACGTATTATGTTAGTCCGTCAGGTAACGACAATAATTCCGGAACATCTTCCGGCAGCGCCTGGAAAACAATTTCAAAAGTAAACAGCATCAATATCGATCCGGGCACAACCATTTTATTTGAAGGCGGACAAATTTTTTCCGGCTCCATTTATTTAAATAATTCCGACGCGAATGATCCTACGAGTAATGTTGTATTCTCTTCATACGGAAGTGGTAAAGCCACAATTAATTCCGGAACAGCAAATGGGTTCTATGCCTACAATACCGAAGGTATAACGGTTTCCAATTTGATTTTTGAAGGGTCGGGAATGAGCACAAACACAGGAACAGGTGTTTTATTTTATTCCGATCTGAGCGGAAACACAAAATTGAGCAACATAAAAATTATTAATGTTGAAGTAAAGAATTTTGGGAAGATTGGAGTTGCCATTTCATCCTGGAGCGGAAACACCGGTTATCAGAACGTAGTGATGGATGGACTTCACGTTCATCATGTAAAACAGAATGGAATCATCACTTCCGGTTATACATCGCAAACTCATTCAGGGTATGCGCATCAGAATGTAACAATAAAAAATACTGAAGTTGATAACGTGCCGGGATACTCAGATCCGAATCAGCATAAGGGAAGTGGAATTATTTTAGGTCAGGTTGATAACGGCCTGATAGAAAAAAGCGCCGCGCATCATAACGGAGCTGCTAATACGCATTGCGGCGGACCAGGAGGTATCTGGGCGTGGGACTGTAACAATATTACCATTCAGTATTGCGAAAGCTATAAGAATTCAAGCGGAACAGGATGTGATGGATTAGGATTTGACTTTGATGGAGGAGTTACGAATTCACTTATGCAATACAATTATTCTCACGATAATGATGGATCGGGTTATTTGCTTGGGCAATATGATAACGCGCGTCCCTGGGCCAACAATGTTGTTCGCTATAATATCAGTGAGAACGATGGCAGAACTAATGCCGGTGGAATTACGCTTTTTAAAGGCGCGGGTACCACAATGTCAGGGTGTAAAATTTACAACAACACAGTTTACGTAACACCTTCTGCAGGCAACAGCGGAGTGGGTGCGTTTACCATTATCAATTGGAACACCGGCATTACCGGAATAGAAGTGTACAATAATATTTTTCAAACTACTGGTGGTGCGGCTTTAGTTGATATTCCTTCCGGTTATAATGCAGAATTTAAAGGGAACCTTTATTGGTCAAGCGGTGCCGCATTCAAAATAAAATACCAGGGAAGCACCTATTCAAGTGTCAGCGCGTGGCGCTACGCAACCGGTAATGAGAAATACGGAAATACTTTAACCGGATTAACTGCAGATCCGCTTTTAAAAAACGCGGGAGGAAGCGCGATCGTTTTTCCGAACCAGGTATCACAACTGAATGCTTACACGCTTAACAGCGGATCTCCCGCACTCAACGCCGGACTCGATCTTGCCGGTTTGTTTTCTATTAATGCGGGAACGAGCGATTTTTTCGGCAACGCGGTTTACAATGGACTAGTTCCTGATATTGGAGCG
>CBIHPU010000243.1:0-5911 GCA_966211935.1 uncultured bacterium
AGGCTGGGCGTTTATATTTATCTCCTGCTCGCGCTGGTTGGTATGATAACTACATTCTGGAAGATATTTGACAAAAGAAACAATTGGTATCTGTTCAGAAGCAATTCTATGGCGGGATTTCTGTTGTTATGCCTTGCATCTGCAGTTGACTTTGATATGCTAATAACGAGATACAATATTAATCACGCAAAAAATGTAGCTGTCCTGGATAAAACATACCTGCTATCGTTATCAGAATCGAATCTTCCCGCATTATTCGCAATAAAAAACCAACCAGGTTTCGAAACCAATCATTCTGATCATTATTCACGCTTCTTCAATCTTTCACAGCAGGATGATTATTACAGTCAGACTAACTATTCCCAGCTCGATTCTAAACTTGTCACTTTTTTAGAGAGGAATTATGAATATGGGTGGAGGAGCTGGAACAAAAGAAGACAACGAATAATGGATGAGACGATTAAACTGAATGAAGAAGGGAAGCTCAATGAATTGGATCTTTCAGGAAACTCCATTAAAAATCTTCGCGCGCTTGCTCCACTAAAAAACATGAAAAGTCTGAAAATGAATAACAGCTTTTACGCAAAATGGATTGACCTGGAAATTTTTCCGGACTTAGAAAAACTTGAAGTGCAGAATTGCGGACTTCGCAATTTGGATTCATTTCCTGAATTACAAAATCTGAAACAACTTAATATTTCGGGTAACGCCATAAATTCTTACTCTAAACTATCTGAATTTAAAAACCTGGAAGAGTTACATGCTGATAACATGACCGGATCAACACCTGACAATCTTCCCCAGCATGTGAAACTGAAAGAACTTCATCTGCGTTTTTCAACGCTCAAAAAAACAGAAATCTTCACAAAGTATCCTGCGTTAGTAAAACTTGATCTCTACGGTAGCAATTTACAAAAGGCACTTCCGTCATTAAAACAATTGAGATCATTAAACCTCACCAAATGCCAGATCAGTGGTCGGGACACCGCATTTTTCTCTCTCGGAAACTATCCTATGCTTGAAGAATTGTTTATTGCAGAAAACAACCTGACTTCCATTGGTTTTTTATACAGAAAAGATCCTGAAACAGAATGGACAACACTTACTCCACGATTAAAAGTTCTGGATCTCTCCGGCAATAAACTGAATTACACAGAAAAAATTTATCTGTTCAGACAGTTGCAGGATCTGAATATCAGTTATTGTAATTTGTATTACTGTCCGGATCTGAAGGGAATGCAACACCTGAAAAAAATAAATCTGTCAGGAAATTACATTGCAGGTTTTTCGGGAATAACAACTTTATCAGGACTGGAAGAATTGAATTTATCCTCGAACAACGTGCTGTCAGATTTCAGTCAACTGAGTACGCTAACGGGATTAAAATCATTGAATGTTTCCAACTCGCAGTTCAAAGAACTTTCCGCATTGGTGCCACTAACAAAACTGGAAAATCTGAACATTCAAAACACAATCACGGATCTGAAAGAAATAGTACAGATCGCCTCATTGAAAACTTTGCATGTTACAACAGTTACAAGTAAAGATCTGAAATACCTGAAACAGCTTAATGGTTTAACGGAGCTTTATGTTAAGGAAATTCATCCTGAAATAAAACAGATGATTGAAAAAGAAATGCGGCAGGTAGCATTACACCCGGATAACATCTCAGATAATTTTTCCAAATAAAATAACAATGAACATTTTAAGAAACATTTTTGGAGTAACCACCTTCGCTGAAAGGGAAAATACCCATACATTGCAAGGTTCGGGTCTTAAGCTGATGCTCGAACTTACAGCTGGCTGTGTGATTTTATTAATAATCCGGTGCATACGGACAGAATCACCAACTTATATTTTTCTTTTATGGAACCTTTTTCTTGCATGGATTCCTTATTTAACCACACGTTATTTTATGCAGGAGCACAATGGAAAAAAAATCATTCTTGCGCAAAACGTTTTCGCCGCGTTGATATGGCTGGCCTTTCTTCCTAACGCGCCTTACATTCTCACTGATCTGTTTCATCTTCATAAAGCACGGCTTGTTCCAATGTGGTTCGATCTGATCATGATACTTTCCTTCGCCCTCACGGGAATGGTATTGTTCTTTCTGTCATTCCTTGAATTTGAAAAAAAGATTTTTCCCTCATTGCCAAAACGCTTGCTGGCATTGATACGCGTTGCCATTTTTATCGCTATTGGTTACGGACTTTATTTAGGAAGATTCATGCGCTTTAACAGCTGGGACATAGTATATGAACCCGGGCACTTAATGAGAGGAGTTTACAGTTCCATATTCAGCGCGGATAAAGTTGAGGAAACCTTAGGGATTACATTTTTCTTCGCAGTATTTTTGTACTTCGGTTATAAACTGTTTTACCTGGTTGTGGATAGAAAAATAATAGACGTGAAAACAACAAATAATAATTTAACCAGATGATGAAGAGCAGCAGCAGTTTAAAAGTGCAGGCAGGCGCAGTTAAAAAAGATGATGCGCATCACCAAAATGCCATGCAAAACGACGGTTATTTGAAAACTCGTAAACATTCGCGTTGGCAATCCTTCATTTTTTCTTTCACGGGATTGAAGCAGATCATTCAGAGAGAAAGGAATTTCAGGCTGCAACTTTTTTTAATGCTCGGAGCTTTCGCAGCAGCGTATTTTCTGAACTGCAGCACTTCAGAATGGATTGCGATTATAATTTGTAGCGCGCTTGTTTTGCTGGCAGAAGCGGCAAACACCGTTTTCGAAGAGATGACCGATTGGATCCATTCAGATTATCATGCGCGTGCCGGAAGAATCAAAGACATGGCCGCCGCCCTGCCACTTATTGCAGCTATATTCTCGGTTCTTACAGCTGTGATTGTTTTTGGCCCCAAAATCTGGACACTGTTACAGAGTTATCTGTAAAGAATGATGTATATTCGCAGAGTAAAAAGAAGCTGAGAACAGAGTTGATTCATTCTAAAAAAACTTGAACTAATGCACGACTGGCTTCAGGCATTCCGCCAAACACAATTCAGGACCAAATTCCTGTTGTCGTTTATTCTGTTGATTGCTCTGCTTACGTGGATCGGTACTTTTTTAACTTACGTTGAACACAGACAAGGACATATTTTTTACGATCCCATTTTAAATTTTTTCAAACCAAGAGATGTCAGTGATTTTATTTTTTACACTACTTACGGGGCAGCGATAATCGGGCTCGTTTACGCGTTCAGATCGCCGTACCAGCTTTTGCATTTGTGTCAGATGTACGTGTTGTTAAACGTTTTCAGGATCATCTGCATGTTTTTTCTTCCCTTAGATCCTCCCGAAGGAATTATTCCATTGAATGATGTGATCCTAAAAAATACTGTGTATGAAAGTGGCAATCTCAATTTAAAAGATCTTTTCTTTTCCGGACACACCGCTACGCTTTTCCTGTTTTTCTTTTTCGCGCATAATTTCTGGCTTAAACTGTTTTATTTTATCTGCGCCAGTTCTGTAGCATTCGCGCTTGTTATACAGCACGTTCATTACAGCCTTGATATAATTGCGGCGCCGCTTTTCGCTTTCGCTTCCTACAAAATTGTTACGCGTGTTTTTAAACATTATAACAAGGCCCTGGAGGTTCCGCTGTAACTTATCCTGCATATCCATAATCCTCAGCAAAAATACTGTCGAAGTATTTCCCTTTTCCGGCAAATTAAAGCTTAAAAAATTTGCACTCAACCGCTCAATAATTATCTTTGACATCCTGTAAAAAAACAGGACAATTAATCTAAGAAAACCCTGAACCATGAACAAAATAAAAGTAGCTAATCCGGTAGTTGAGTTAGATGGTGATGAAATGACCCGCATCATCTGGAAGTTTATCAAGGATAAATTAATTCTTCCATATCTTGATGTGGATATTAAATATTATGATCTTGGAGTTGAACATCGCGACGCGACAAACGACCAGGTAACAGTTGATGCCGCGCAGGCGATTAAGAAATACGGCGTAGGTATTAAGTGCGCTACAATTACTCCGGACGAAGCGCGTGTGAAAGAATTCAATCTGAAACAAATGTGGAAATCACCTAACGGAACAATCAGAAATATTCTTGATGGCACCGTTTTCCGTGAGCCAATCGTTTGCAAGAATATTCCGCGATTAGTGAGCAACTGGGATTCGCCGATTATAGTTGGTCGTCACGCTTTTGGTGATCAGTACCGTGCAACGGATTTTGTTGTTCCTGGAAAAGGAAAACTAACTATAAAATTTGAAGGTGAAGACGGACAAGTAATTGAACATGAGATTTACCAGTTCAAAGGAGCAGGTGTTGCAATGGGAATGTACAACACTGAAGATTCTATCCGCGGGTTTGCGAACGCTTGTTTTAATATGGCGCTTTCCAAAGGATGGCCGTTATACCTTTCAACAAAGAACACTATCCTGAAAAAATACGACGGACGATTCAAAGATATTTTCCAGGAAATCTATGAAAAAGATTACAAAGAAAAATTCAAAGCAAAAGGAATCGTGTACGAACATCGTCTGATTGATGACATGGTAGCGAGCGCGTTGAAGTGGAACGGAAAATTTGTCTGGGCATGTAAAAATTACGATGGAGATGTGCAGTCGGATTCAGTTGCGCAGGGATTTGGTTCACTCGGGTTAATGACATCTGTGTTGATCACTCCGGACGGAAATACAATGGAAGCTGAAGCAGCGCATGGTACAGTAACACGTCACTTCCGTGATCACCAGGCAGGCAAACCAACATCAACGAATCCTGTTGCATCGATATTTGCATGGACAAGAGGCCTGGAGTTCCGCGGAAAAAAAGACGGCAACCAGGAACTCATCAATTTCTGCAATGCGCTGGAAGAAGTTTGCGTGGAAACAATTGAAAGCGGCAAAATGACCAAAGACCTTGCTGTTTGCGTACACGGAAATAAAGTTGAGCACGGAAAACACTACATGTATACAGAAGAGTTTCTGAATGCATTGGATGAGAACTTAAAGAAAAAGCTGGGCGCAAAAGCTGCCAAGTAATTTTCAACGAAACGTATGGATGAATGGAGGGTTGAAGACCGATTTTCCATTCATCCATTTTTTTTTGGAATTATTCATAAAATACTGCAAATCAACAGTGTAAATTTCACTGACTACCCAGTATTCCCCAATCTTTTATTATCTTTGCAGCCCGTTTATTTTTAACGAACGGATAAACAAAAAAACAAATACAAATGAGAACAGTATCGTTGAGCGGTTCGCCACGTGCGAACGTAGGGAGAAAAGATGCTGCCGATCTCCGCGCAAAAGGTCATGTACCCTGCGTAATTTATGGCGGTAAAGAACAAATTCACTTTTCAGTGGATGAGCGTGAATTTAAACCAATCATTTTTACGCCGGAAGCGTGCGTGGTGAACATTTCTGTTGATGGAAAAGAATACAGAACCATTCTGCAGGATTCTCAGTATCACAAGATAAATGACAAATTGATCCACGCGGATTTTCTACAGATCCTGGAAGGAAAACCTGTAAGCATGCAAATCCCTGTTAAATTACACGGACAGTCTGCTGGTGTAAGAGAAGGTGGTCGTCTTGTACAGAAATTGCGTAAGCTCACAGTAAAAGCTATGATCGATCGCATGCCACAATATATTGATCTTAATATTGATAACCTTAATATTGGAAAATCTATTACTGTAGGTGATGTAAAAATTGACGGAGTTACATTAATGCACCCATCAAACATTTCAATCGTGTCTGTTCAGACAACACGTAACGTGGTTGAAGAAACTCCTGGTGCAACTACGGCGGCGGCAGGTACAACAGCAGCAGCAACACCGGCAGCGGGCGCAGACAAAAAACCTGCAACACCTCCGAAAAAATAAAACTGAAACTTCAAATAAAAGCCTCCCCTTTCACAAGAGGGAG
>CBIHPU010000244.1:0-5885 GCA_966211935.1 uncultured bacterium
GCTTGACAACATGGGAATCCATTACCGCAATGAAGGGAATAATGAAAAGGCGGAAATTGCTTTCCAGCAAAGCATGAAGCTGCAAAAAGAAACTGGCGATAAAACAGGATTGCTTCACACTCTTAATAATCTTGCTGTACTTTACGAGGCAAAAGGCGACATTCTCCATGCCATTGATTATTATAATGAATCACTCAAACTAACGGAAGAAATGGGGGAAAAGAAATTGAATGCTGATCTGCTGAATAATTTAGCGATGACTTTTTATTATCAGAAAGATCTGGAGTCAGCTGAAAAATACAATTTAAAATCTCTTGACATAAGGAAAAAAATCAATGACAAATCGGGAATCGCAATATCACTGACTAACCTTGGCAAAATAAAACAAGATAAAGGCGAACTGGATTCCGCAATGGCATATTACCACAAAGCACTAAAACTTCGTGAGGAAACTGGAAATATAAAATGGATTGCGAACTCTTACAGCAACATCGGTCTTCTGCTAGATCGGATGGAGCGACATGAAGATGCAATGTTATATCATAAAAAAGCATTGAAGCTCAGACAAGAGGTAAAAGACAAAAAAGGAATTGCATCGTCACTAAACAATATAGGATCATTATTGATACGAGTGGGAAAAACATCGGAAGGCATTAAAATCAGCGAACAATCATTGCAGGAAGCACAGTCATTAGGTTACCCGGAACAGATAGCTTATGCTGCAGCAACATTAAAACTCGGTTATCAGAAAGCTGGAAATTTTAAAAGATCGCTCGAGATGTATGAACTGCAAATACAGATGAAGGATAGTATCAGCAATGCTGAAACAAGAAAAGCGAGTACTAACAGCAATTAAAATACGAATACGAAAAAAAGGCTGCTGCAGATTCGGTGCGCAACGCGGAAATGCGGAAAGTAACACAGGCGCAATTAATGGCGCAGAGTGCGAAGCTCAAACAGGAAAAAACTCAATTCTGGTTTTTGGTTGGAGGTTTGTTGTTTACCGCCGCAGGATTAGTGATCGTGATCAATCGCTTCAGGTTAACGCAAAAGCAGAAAATGATTATTGAACATCAGAAGAAAGAAGTGGACGAAGCATATGACCGGCTTGCGGAAAAAAACAAAGAAGTTTTGGACAGTATTTATTATGCCAGAAGAATTCAGCGCGCTCTGATAACGTCAGAAAGATATATATCGAGGAATCTGTATGTATTAATGAATTAGTAATTTCTCAGTATAGTATTGGCGAACAATAGAAAGTACCAGGTTTAGAACGTTATATTGCACTGTAGGGGGCTTTCATATTGTGCTTTCAGGAATAAAAAGAAATTGAAGCGGAAAGCAGTGATTGAGGAAAAACAAGGAGAGGTCCTTAATTCAATTTATTATGCACGCAGAATACAAAGGGCGCTGATCACCAACGAAAAGTACCTTCATAAGAAACTGGAGCGGCTTAATAAATCTTAGTCCTCCCTCACTCTTGATTTCTTGGTCTGATTGAAAATGTGAGTCAGGATATTGCGATCCTCGCGCGAAAGTTTTTTATTTCTTCTCGACATTACACGATCAGCGGTTTCAAGCGCTTTATCAAGGCGGTAATCTACAAACTCTTCCGCCCCACCCCATGAAAATGAAGGAATAAAGTGAATAGGAAAATCGGAACCGTAAATATTCGCGTTAACGCCAACAACTGTTCCCGTATTAAACATTGTATTGATGCCGCATTTGCTGTGATCAGCCATCAGCAACCCGCAAAACTGCAGGCCGGTATCCATCATCTCTTCCATTGCATAGCTCCACACTTTTACGTTGCCGTAATTATTTTTCAGATTGCTGTTATTGGTATCAGCGCCTAAATTGCACCATTCTCCAATAACTGAATTGCCCAGGAATCCATCGTGTGCCTTATTGCTGTTTGCAAACAATACAGAATTATTCACTTCACCTCCAACCTTGCAGCCGGGGCCAATTGTAGTGGCTCCATAAATCTTAGCGCCCATTTTTAAAACGGCATCTTCACCCAATACAAACGGACCGCGAATCAAACAACCTTCCATTACCTCGGCATTTTTTCCGATGTAAATAGGTCCCGTTGTAGCATTAAGAACACTGCATTCAACTTTGGCGCCTTCTTCAATAAATATTTTATCAATGCCGGCGAATTTATTTGTTCCGTTCAGAGGCGCGGATTTTCTTCCGGCGGTGATCAACTTAAAATCATCTTCAATCGCTCTCGCATTATTTGTAAAAATCTCCCACGCGAAATTTATCACGATAGGATTCGCTTTACTCTGTACAATTTCAAAATGATTTGCAAGGCGATCAAGCGCCAGCTTCTCAGGAAATCTCAGATCATTCCCCGAATTAAACGCGATCAATGTATTATTTCCAACAAGAGCCTGTCTCGCTTTCAGATTTTTCACCTCGCCAACGAGCTTCTCGTTAGGACAAACTTTTCCATTGATCCAGAAGTTTGGAGTCCCGTAAAATGTGAGCGGATATTTCTGTGTCAGATATTCTTGAGTGTGCCAGCTCGCTTTTCCATCTAAAAATCTCTCCCATTTTTCATGAATGGTCAAAATTCCAATCCTTATTTCAGAAACGGGGCGTGTATACGTAAATGGCAGAAGCGATTTCCATGCACTGTCATCAAATAATATAAAATTCATCGGTCCTTTGCTTGTTTACGGCATAAATATAGAAGAAAATTCTCCACACGAGGATTGTAAGTTCCTAAACTTTGAGAAAGCAATTTTATGAAAGTTAAAAGTTGAAAGTTGAGAAGGTTTGGAAAGTTGGGAAAGTTTAGAAAGCGTCCTGGCCGTTAGAGGCAGAATTAAATTTGAAACCCAAATTACCTGAAATAAAAAAACCACCCAAAAAGGATGGTTTTTTAAATAGTTTATTTTGACCGGAAAAGCCGGAAAAATTACTTCTTCTTTGCGTAACGGGTACGGAATTTATCCACACGTCCCGCAGTATCAATAAGTTTCAACTTACCTGTGTAATAAGGATGTGACGTATGCGAAATATCAAGTTTCACCAATGGATATTCTTTACCATCTTCCCACTTGATTGTTTCTTTGGTGTCAGCACAACTCCTGGTTAAAAATGCATAACCGTTGGAAATATCTTTGAAAACACAAAACCTGTAATTTTCAGGGTGGATCTCTTTCTTCATGACGCTAATTTTCTAAAAATGGAGTGCAAAGATAATGGAAAGTTTTAATTAAACAAAAGAATCAACCCCACAAAAATCATTTAAATATTGGCTCCCGGCATGCAATTTATGGCGTTTTGATAATCTATCTGCTTTTTTTACAATATTTTACACTTCAATACCGTTCCTTGGTTAAATTTGCAACCCATGAAAAAAACAGCCCTCATACTCATCCTTCTATTTTTAACGAGCCTGTTTTTTTCCTGTAAAAAAGACAAGCTGATCACGGATCCATCCGCCAAACTCGATTTCTCGCAGGATTCGGTTTTGTTTGACACTCTATTTACAACAATTGGATCCACCACCAAATATTTCAGGGTTTACAATAACAACGATCAGAAAATTCTCATTTCAAATATCCGCCTTGCACGTGGCCAAAGTTCACCTTACCGTTTTAACGCTGACGGACTTTATGGCACTTCGGTAAACGATATTGAAATTGACGCGCACGATAGCATTTTTGTTTTTATTGAGGTTACTGTTGATCCGACAAACGTGAACAATCCGCTTGTGATTCGCGATTCATTGTTATTTGAAACCAATGGGAACATACAGGATGTGGATCTTGAGGCCTGGGGACAAGACGCATATTTTCATTTGCCGGCTGATAAAATAGTTCTCAGCGGAGGTGTTTTATATTATGGGATCGACTCGATGGGAACATGGCCCGCAGATAAACCGCACGTTGTTTATGGATATACTGTTGTAGATTCAAGTAATACGTTAAACATTGATCCGGGCGTTAATGTATATTTCCATAACAATGGAGGAATTTGGGTATATCGGTTTGGCACAATTAAAGTAAACGGAACCTACACCCAACCCGTAACTTTTCAGGGTGACAGACTTGAGCCCGAATACCAGGATGAACCCGGTCAGTGGGACCGCATCTGGATAAACGAAGGCAGCACTCAGAACGAAATCAACTATGCAATTATTAAAAATGGTTTCATTGGTATAGAACACCAGGTTATTATGAGTATCGTAGATCCAATGAAATTGAAAATAAACAATACCATCATACAGAACATGAGTGGCTGGGGCATATTTACCGGGCACGGAAACATTGAAGGTTTTAATAATGTTGTGGTGAACTGTGGTAAGAATGTGATGGCGCTCACACAAGGTGGAAAATATAAATTTTATCATTGCACCTTCGCGAATTATTACAACAAAGAAGAAAGACAGGATGCAGTTTTGTTCATGAACAATTATGACGCGGTGAACGGAACATTGGCTTTTGATACGACAAGTTATTTTGGCAACTGCATATTCGACGGAGCCAATACTGAAGAAGTGGGTTTTGATACATCCGCGACTGCTAACGCTTTCAATGTACTTTTTGAAAACTGCATGCTCAAAACTTCATACAATCTTAATAACAGTCACTTTATAAATTGTCTGCAAAATCAGCCAGCAGCTTTTAAAAATCCTGGCGCCTATGATTTCAAGATCAATTCAAACAGTGCGGCAAAAGATGCAGGAAAGCCGTCCTTAGGAATTGCATTCCCTGTGGACTTAGACAACAAAGCGCGAAACGTTGACATGGCTCCAGACATAGGAGCTTATGAGTTTCAATAACGAGGTTACTCTTCCTCAAACTTCCAGAAGAACTAAAATTGCTGATTGGCACGTCCTTTTGTAATTTTGCTATATGATCAGATTTTCATCTAAACCTCAGCAGGAAGAAGAAGTTGAACTCTTAACAGAAGAGGAAAAGAGTTACCAGCTGATTCTCTACAATGACGATGTAAATACATTTGATCATGTTATCGACGCTCTCGTCAAAGTTTGCGATCACGATCCTATACAGGCTGAACAGTGCGCATGGCTCGTGCATTTCACCGGCAAATGCTGCGTGAAAGAAGGAGATTATGACAAGCTTGAACCGATGTGCACCGCATTACTGGATCGCGGACTAAGCGCGCAAATAGAATAATTCAGAACATCACTTATTGATCTATAATTGAGAAGTCGGTTTATTCCGGCTCTTTTATTTTATTAAGTTCAGTCAACTGCTTTTCTCAGTAAATCACAGCGGAAATTCTCTACCCATATTCGGCAAAATTTCTATCTTTACGCCTTATGCGCGACGTGATCTGGACAATAATTATTTGCTGGGTTATCTGGAAACTCTGGAGTATGATTAAAAGCGCGCGTACTGTAGTTATTCAAAAGAACGAACAGCACGAACATCATCACCATTACCATTCAGAACAGGAAGGAGCAACTAAAGTTGAACAGTTGAACTCCGGGAAACAAAAAATTTTCAGGGACACTGAAGGAGAATACGTGGACTTTGAAGAAATAAAAAAATAATCTCAATTAACTTATATGAGCTTTAATAAAAAACTGATCATCGGTACAATTGCCGGTATTGTAATTTTTTTAGCGGTAATACTGATTTATTTCCGACACGGACTGGGCGGGGACAAAGTATTGTACCAGGGTGATATCATGAATCACAAAGGGATGTCCAAAGAGATTGTTGAATACAGGGAAAAAGGAGAAGAAGTTCTTTGGACAAATTCAATGTTCGGGGGAATGCCTGCTTACCAGATCTCCGTGCTTTATGCAAATCAGAGTTTGAAATTTATTCATAACGCCTTTCAGCTTTTTCTTCCTCATCCTATCGGAATGGTGTTCTTATATTTCATTGGATTCT
>CBIHPU010000245.1:0-5876 GCA_966211935.1 uncultured bacterium
ACTCCGTTTGTAACTACAACTTACAGTGTTATTGTTTCAGCAGGCGCCAGTTGTCCTTCTGATACTGCTGATGTAACGGTCACTGTTTTTCCGGCATTTAATATCAGTGTCTCTGCAAACGATTCAATCTGCGCAGGCGATACCGGAACTGTTTTTGCTTCCGGCGCAATAACCTACCAGTGGCTACCTGGCGGTTCGAACAACGACTCAATTAGTGGTGCCCCTATAAATACAACAACATATACTGTAACGGGGTCTAATGGACTTTGTACAGATTCGGCAACTGTTTCTATTGTTATTCTTCCGGGTTCAACAGCAAGTTTTACCGCTATAACTCCGTTGGAAATTGGAAATTACGACGTGTGTTTTGAGAACAATTCCGCTATAGCGCCAGGAGTTGTTTGCTTTTGGGAGTTTGGAGACCTTGATACAAGTTTTGCCGTAAGCCCGTGCCATGCTTACCAGGAAGCGGGGACGTATAACATTTGTCTTACTGTAAGCAGTTCTTTCGGTTGTACGGATATTTTTTGTTCGCCAATAACCTTAAAGCCTGACTGGACTTTATATGTGCCGAATTCTTTCACGCCGAATGGAGATTTAGTTAATGATGTATTTTTTGCTGTTGGAACAAACCTTGACGCTTTTGAAATATTAATTTTTGACAGGTGGGGAAATAAAATTTACAACAGTAAGGATATCAATGAAGGATGGAACGGGACCGTCAACAATAAAGGTTCTTCGTTGGTTCAGATCGATACCTATGTGTGGAAAGTAAAATTCAAGGACACAGAAGGTAAGCCCCACACACGTATAGGGCATGTAAATGTTGTGCGTTAATTGTCCCTCAATTCCTAAGATTTATTCTTTATCGGTTTTTCCGGTTATTTGATCCATTTTTCTATGGATTATTTGATATCTTTTCATCTAAATGGAAAGAAGCGACCTAAATTATATTGTTATGAAAACATCCTTTCACATCAAAATAGAGAATCCATGCGGGCAAGACTGGAACAGCATGACACTTGCTGGCGACGGAAGGTTTTGCGGTTCGTGTTCTAAAATCGTAGTTGATCTCAATTCCATGACCGATAAACAGATCGCTGAATTTTTAATGAAGCAGAGCAGATCGGTTTGCGGGAGGATCAGTAAAACCAGAACGCAGACACAGTTTTATTATTCTTCGCGAAATACCTCCGTTTTAAATTTTAATTTATTACGTTACTCTCTCGCGGGACTTCTTACGTTTATGTCAGTAAAGAGTTATTCGCAGAAAGTGAACGTCCCAAAGCAGGAGCAAGTGTTGCGTGATAACGCCGGGAAGAAAAAAGATGAAAACAAAGGAATAATTAAAAAAGGCGGACAACTTTCAATCAATGTCAGGGCAAGAGAAGGCAAATTGGATAAAAAAAATACAGTTATTACTGTTAACGGAGATAATTGGCAGAAGACGATTGAAGGAATTTCAGGCAAGATTTTCCTGGCGGACTCTTTGATGAAAGGCGCGATTACAATTTATGTAAGTTCTCCGGGCTATTCCTGGTTTTCCAAAAAAATTGATCTTGCTCAAAATGGATTAAAACCAATTCTTGTAGAATTGACAGTGGAAGAGGTGATGCTAATGGGTGAAATAGCAATGCCTGAAACAAAATAAGATCATTTATTAATTTGAAAACTGTTTATTTCAGAAAGCCATCTTTTCCCATATCCCTTCTGTCTTTTTTGGTTGGACGTCCGCTGCCTTTATCACGTTTACCTTGTGGGAAAGAAAATGCGGAAGGAAGATGTTCTTTCTTTTCTCTCGGCGGAGTGAGTTCAGTAAAATAATCTTTAACAATACTGTATGCTTGTCTTTTATCCAACAAAGTTTTCACTTCAATTATCCGGGTAAAATCTGAATCAATTCGTATGTGATATGTTTCTCCCACTTTAACGCCGTGCGAAGACTTAACTGATTGTCCATTTAATTTTACTTGCCCGCTGTTGCATGCTTCCGCGGCAAGCGTGCGCGTTTTATACACCCGTATCGCCCACAAATATTTATCGAGACGAAGTTTCTCAGCCATTCTTCAAATTTATTTAAAAATCTTCGTCGTCTTCGGGCGGCGCAGTCGGATCTTTCTTCTTCTCGTTGATCTGGATCTCAAACTTCTGATCGGATTTTTTTCTCTTTTGAGGATCGTCGCTCTTTAAGGTTGAATCTTTTTTAAAGACACCGAACTCTTCTTTTAGAATTGCTTTAAGCGTTTTCTTTTCTTCTTTAATATCCTCTTTCAATTTCTCTTTCGCCGCTTTTCTGTCGTATTTGATTTTTATATCATCAATATTTCCTGTCATTCTTAAAAAAACGGTCCTCCGGTTTTCCGGATCATTTTCAACAAGCCTGAGTTCTTCATCCAACTGTTTGTTTCTGCCTGGTTTCTTCGCCATTAATTCACTCATAAGAATTGAAATATGATAATCAACATAATTACTGAACGAATGACTTCCGGATAAAACGATGTTCATGGCAGTGTTGTTGATTTCTGTCTTTCCTATTATCACTGTTTCGTCTTTCACGTCTACGTGGGTCTTTAATGTGCTGAATTTTATGGTTTTTAATTCGGATACTTCAATGAACTTTGATAATGCTTCAAGCGGTTTATAATCGATCAATTCTCCCCGTTCTATTAATATATCGCTGCTTACGTTTATTTTTTTCATATCAGGATTGAACTTCTGATCCCACACTGTACTGAACGCAATTGAAACCGTTGCAATCCCACGAATGTCCTTATCCTGTATTGCGGACTGTCTGAAATTATTCATCTGCATGAACATTTTATTGACGTTCACCTTAATCAGTTCGCTGCTTCCTTTAAAAATAAATTTATTGTCTGATGTTGTCGCGTATCCGGTAAATAAAACGTCTCCGTCAAAAGCGTTCAATGACAGATCTTCAGCTATTATCATTCCGTCTTTTATTTTCAATTTTCCGGATACATTTTCAGCGACGAATTTATCCCATGTCGATTTACCAACCTTTATGTCAAAGTCCATGAGAAATTTATCAGAAATACCGATAGTATTTGCTGAAGTTTTATTTGCAGTTGTTGCTGGCTGACTTTGAGTTGAGGTAAAGATGGCGAGGAATTCATCTATCCTGATCTCCTCCGCGCTCGCGTTGCCCGTTATGTTCAACGGTTGATTTTCCTTCAGCAGCCACGCAAAAAAATTATTCAGTTCTCCGTTCAGAATTATCTCGTCGTCACCCGGCGCGATTGCAACATTTTTTAAACTGAGATCGTTCTGCGCAATTGCAAGTTGTCCGGTTCTGATCTTTATAGGTTTTGGTGCGTGTCTAAACAGAAGTTCAAGATTTTCCAACGTGGCTTCGCCTTTGGCCTGTGCCTTTTGTTCAGCATAGTTATTTTTCAAGTCGTTCAGCTTTCCTGAAACTTCAGCGTGCAGATTTATTTTTCCTGAGATAGACTGAATGGTGTCGATAGGATAAAATTTAACGAGCTCTGACAATTCCGCGTTTATCAGCGCGTTGAGTTCCATAAAAGGATCAGCAAGGTCGGTAAATTTACAATCACCTTTAATTGAGTTTGAATTAATCCGCGCGCTGATATTCTTCAGACTCAGAAAATCCTTTCCGTTAATTGGTTTCTGATACTTTCCATCCAGGTTCAACTGAGTTAGTACTGAACCGCTGGGCGCGTGTTTAACGTTGCCGTTTTTGATCCCGAAATTAAAGTCCGCGTTAAGTTTATCAAAGTCGTTCAGTTGTCCTTTCAGTTTCGCGTTGAAATAGAAATTTCCTTCACTGTCATAATCCTTTATCTTATCCTGTTGGTTTTCCGGAAGAAGTGACAATGCGGATCTTATATCGAGGTTTTTTCCTTCGAGATCAACATCGCAGCTGATAATACTGTCTTTTTTCCAGACACCGCCTTTTGCATAAAGGTTCATTTGGTTTATTGCGATGTTTGTTTCCTTTAGTTGCCAGTCGTTTTTTGTTTTGTCCGCGGTTTTTTAAAAAATTATTTTTTTTTTTTTTAATATATATAGTTTTTAAATAAACAATTAGGAAAAGAATAAATAAAACTATATCGTTAACGTGTAATTATCTGAAGAGAATGATCCGCTTAGCGTGCTTTGGGTGGTTTTTCCAATCAAACGAATAAATTCTTTTTTGTTCCTGTAGGAAAATTCCACGTTAATTAATTCTATCTGCTCCAGCCTGAATTGCATTTGCTTACCGGAAGGGTTCGCATTGTTTGTGGCTGAACTTTCTTTCCAGAAAATAAAATTGTGCTTTCCGTTCTTATCTGTTGCAAAGTCGATTGAAACATCCGAGAGAAGTAATTTTCTTACTTCGTAATTTCCGTTGAATACATCCATCAGGTTAAAACGCAGCGAAATTTTTTGCGCGTCAATAATGGTGTCGCGGTTTTTTTTCTGCAGCGCCTCAAGAACTATCACCTTTTTGAATTCTACTGCAGCGTCCGGAAATGAACTGAAAAATGTGAGATCAATGTTTTCGGGATCAAGAATCACTTCCGCGTTAAGATGTTTATTCAGCTCTGTTACCGCCAGGTCCTTGATCTCTTTCTCATAAATGAAAATAAGGGCGACAATTGTTGAAATGAGAAAAACAGCGATGAAAAATGTCCATTTCAGTAATCGCCACGCAAACAGCAGGAATGATTTTTTTTTAACGGCTTGTATTGCGGTTTCTGCAGTCGCGTGCAAGGGTTCGTCCATGTTACAAAATAAAACAATGCAAGAGTGGGGAGGAGCAGCTGCAGCAATTGATTTTAAACAATAACGTTTTAATAAAACTTTAGTAACAGCTTTAACACTAAATTAAAATTGCTCAATTTGGTCGTCTGATTTACCGGCTTGAATGCTTTTGAATGAAACTAAATGTTAAGATGAATGGACTTTGATTATTTTGAGTGGGTGATATTGCCTTTTCTGATCTTTTTGGCAAGATTGTGCGATGTTACACTGGCAACCCTGAGAAACATTTTTATCTCCAAAGGATTTAAGAATATTGTCCCTGTTATTGGCTTTTTTGAGGTGTTGATCTGGTTAATTGCCGCGCGCCAGGTTTTTGGCAATCTCAGTAATCCCGCCTGCTTCATTGGCTGGGCCGCCGGATTCGCAATGGGAACTTATATTGGAATGCGTATTGATGAATACCTCGCTTTGGGAATGCAGGTGGTTCGCATAATTACCAACCAGGATACAAGTGACCTTGTAGAGGCGTTCTCTCAAAAACAACACGGAATAACCGTTGTTGAAGGTCGCGGAGCGAAGGGGCCCGTGAAAGTCATTTATACTGTAGTGAAGAGAAAGAATATGCGGGAAATTCTGGATCTAATTGAGGATAAATGTCCTGAATCTTTTTATTCAGTTGAAGATGTAAGAAGTTCTTCTCACGGTGTGTTTGTGAATGAAGATAAACTGGGAGCAATCAGGTCTCTTTTTCCGGTCAGGAAAGGAAAGTAAGTAAACTCGCCAACTAACGATTGCAGATAAGTTTATATCCGCAGTATTCACAATATTTTTTCTCTTCGGTTTGCGTGAAAGGCTTCGATGGAGACAATATCTCTCCCATAAAATTCGCGAGCGCTGTCTCAAATTCTTCCAGAACCTTTGTTGTAAATTTAAATTGCGAGCGATCCGCCGCCTGGATATAATTTGGTTCTCCCGAATAATTTTTAAATGGAACAATACAAGGTGTTATTTTGTCCGGTTGAGCAAGTTCATTTTTCCACGCCAGCCAGGCGTAAATGAAAAGCTGGATGAGTTTGTTGTTTTTCTTTTCCGCAAAAAGTGTTTCAAACCCGTTAAAAATAAAATTGTCTTTGTCTTTATGTACTGATGAT
>CBIHPU010000246.1:0-5870 GCA_966211935.1 uncultured bacterium
ATGAAGTAGGCGATTATTATAAATCGTGGATCAATGAAACACAACTTTCACACTGATAAAAATGACAAATAAAAACCTCACAGCAGTAAAGAATTTTGAATATTCCGGAGATAAGATCTTTGCAAAGGCAGAAGATTTTTTACCGATAAATGGAACAGATTATGTGGAGCTTTATGTTGGTAACGCCAAACAGGCTGCGCATTTTTACAAAACAGCTTTTGGTTTTCAATCCTTGGCTTATGCCGGACTGGAGACAGGATTGCGTGACCGCGCGTCTTATGTCCTGGTGCAGGGAAAGATCCAGTTGGTTCTAACAACTTCATTTGATCCCGATAGTGAAATTTCGCATCACGTGCGCATGCATGGAGATGGAGTAAAGTTCATTGCACTTTGGGTTGACGACGCGACTGCCGCGTATGAAGAAACCGTTAAGCGCGGCGCCAAACCTTATCTTGAGCCGGTTACGCTGAATGATGGGCACGGAGAAATTGTAAAATCCGGAATTCACACTTACGGAGAAACAATTCATCTTTTTATTGAGAGAAAAAATTACAAAGGAGTATTCCTTCCCGGATTTCATGAATGGGAATCTGATTATCATCCCCGTTCAATCGGATTTAAATATATTGATCACATGGTTGGCAACGTTGATCTTGGTGAAATGAATAAGTGGGCGGGCTTTTATGAAAATGTGATGGGCTTTACTAATCTTGTAACCTTTGATGATAAAGATATTTCAACTGAGTATACAGCGTTGATGAGCAAGGTGATGTCAAATGGAAACGGTCGCATCAAGTTTCCAATCAACGAACCGGCGCAGGGAAAAAAGAAATCACAAATTGAAGAGTACCTTGATTTTTATAAGGGCGCGGGTTGTCAGCACATCGCAATTGCAACGGATGATATTGTTCATTCTATTGCTGAAATGAGAAAGCGCGGAGTAGAATTTCTGCACGTTCCCGGATCTTATTATGACACCGTAACAGAACGCGTTGGAATTATTGAAGAAGATCTCGCTAAGTTGAAGGAACTTGGAATCATGGTTGATCGTGATGAAGAAGGTTATCTGCTGCAGATTTTTACAAAGCCGGTAGAAGACAGGCCGACATTATTTTTTGAGATCATTCAACGCAAAGGAGCAAAATCTTTTGGAAAAGGAAATTTCAAGGCTTTGTTTGAGAGTATTGTAGTGGAGCAGAGAAAAAGAGGCACCTTGTAACTGTTGAAATGTGATTGGTGGAGAATTGACAGAAGAAATTAATATTTTCTCTTTCAATCTAAGCCGTATTGTTGAACCATTAATCTCAAAAACTCAGACCATGTTTATCAAACAACTTTATACCAATTGTCTCGCGCAGGCAGCATATTACCTGGAGAGTGAAGGTGAAGCTCTTATTGTTGATCCGATGCGTGAGCCGCAGCCTTATATTGATCTTGCAACTCATCGGAAAAGTAATATTAAGTATGTTTTTGAAACGCATTTTCACGCGGACTTTGTCAGCGGGCATCTTGATATCGCTGCAAAAACCGGCGCGCAGATAATTTTTGGACCCAATGCGAAGCCGGCTTATGACGCGCATATCGCAAAAGACGGCGAGAGGTTCAAGCTTGGTAACATTACATGCGAATTAATTCACACCCCTGGCCATACCATAGAATCTTCATGTTTGCTGGTTTATAATGAGAAGGGATTTCCGGAAGCTTTGTTTACGGGTGATACGCTTTTTGTAGGCGATGTTGGCCGTCCCGATCTGATGAGTGGCAACTTAAGCAAGGAAGAACTCGCGGCAATGATGTTTGATTCACTTCAGAAAATAAAGAAACTTCCAGATGAAGTAACCGTATATCCCGGGCACGGTGCAGGCTCCTCCTGCGGCAAAAATATCGGGCGCGAAACTGTAACAACTATCGGTGAACAGAAAAAATATAATTACGCCATCAAAGAAAAAGACAAAGACGCTTTTATTTTCGCGGTCACCAGCGATCTGCCCGTTCCGCCTCAATATTTTTTCAAAGACGCGCAGATAAATATTTCCGGTTATGATTGCCTGGAAATTTTGGTAAATAAGTCGAAAAAATATTTGACCTGCGATGAGTTTTTGCAGGAGATGAAATCCGGGGCAATTGTATTGGATACCCGCGACGCGTCTGATTTTGCAAAGAATCATTTTGAAGGTAGTTTGAATGTGGGTTTAAATGGAGACTTTGCAAACTGGGTGGGAACATTGATTGAATTTGGAAAACCGATCCTACTGATCAGTGACAGAGAAAGAGAAGATGAAGCCATTGTGAGATTGGCGAGGATCGGTTATTCTAGTGTTGTCGGCATTTTGAAAGATGATTTGAATTCATGTAAAAATAAAACCGGATTTACTTCAATGGAAACTATAAATCCCGACGACATTCAGAAGATGATGGATGCGGGCGATTATGTTTTACTCGATGTAAGGAGAAAATCTGAACGTGAACAGGTACGCGTAAAAAATTCAGTTTGTATTCCGTTGAATGATTTGATGAATAGGATGACGGTTTTGGATAAGAGTGAAAAATATCTTGTAATATGCGCAGGCGGTTACAGGTCCATGATAGCAAGCTCGTTCATGAAGTCGAACGGTTTTCGTAACGTCATCAATGTAAACGGAGGCGTCAATCTCCTTCAAAAAGTAAAACCTGCCCTTATCGTGCATATTATTATGTGAATCATAATAAATCTTTGAATGAGACAGGCTATTTCCAGTTAATTTTTACTTTTCTATCGTTTTGCGTGACTTTTGTTATTTTTGTTGCCAGTGAAGAAAATTCTGGTAATAGAGGACAACAGTGATGTTCGGGAGAACATTGCTGAAATACTTAAACTCTCTAAGTATGAAGTAGTAACGGCTGCAAATGGCCGTGAGGGAATAGAACTTGCGCAAAAAGAGTCGCCCGATCTGATTCTTTGTGATATTATGATGCCACTGCTTGACGGTTATGGCGTTCTGCATTTGCTGTCAAAAGATGAGTCAACTGCGGGAATTCCATTTATTTTTCTGACTGCCAAAGCTGAGCGTGGCGATATGAGAAAAGGAATGGAAATGGGTGCTGACGATTACATTACCAAACCATTCGATGACATTGAATTATTAAATGCTATTGAAAGCAGATTAAAGAAAACCGAGCAGATAAAAAAAGATTTCGGAAGGGACTCTGAGGGATTGCGTGAATTTATTACCAGCGCGCGGAACTTTGGCGATCTTAAAAAACTTACTGAAACCGCGGACAGTGAGCATTTCAAAAAAAAGGCGACGATCTACAACGAAGGGAATTATCCCAAAGGATTATACTTTATAAATAGCGGCAAAGTAAAAACCTACAGAACCAATGAGCAAGGGAAAGAAATAATTACCGGTTTATATAAGGAAGGCGATTTTTTCGGATACCTTGCCCTGGTGGAAGAAAGTCGTTATACTGATTCTGCCGCAGCGCTGGAGGATACTGAAGTTTCAATTATCGGTAAGGAAGATTTCTTCGCGTTGTTATACCGCAACGCTGAAGTGTCGCGGAAGTTTATCAAAATGCTTTCCGATAATCTTCAGGATAAAGAAGAACAACTCTTAAAGCTTGCATACAATTCGGTTAGAAAAAGAATCGCGGAGGCGCTTGTAACTTTATATAAACGTTATAAGGAAGACAGCGAACCGCTCTTTACAATGAAAATACCACGTGAAGATCTGGCAAGCATCGCTGGCACAGCAACTGAAACTACTATCAGAACCTTAAGCGATTTTAAGGATGAAGGATTGATCGATTTGAAAGGAAGTCTGATCACAGTTCTCCAATATGAGAAACTGGCTAAGATGAAGAATTGATTTCAGTATTGTCTTCTTCCTTTCCACCATTCTCTTCCCGAACGCCTGTCGCGCTCAGTATTAAAAAGTGGTCTCTCTTCATTGCGGGCGTATTCATGTTCCCGCCGTTCACGACCTTCACGGTAGTTATTTCTATCGCGATGCTCCGGATTGTTTCTTCTGCGGCGTTCAGAGTCGCGTTCATGATCGCGGTTTCTTCTGCGGCGCGGTTCTATATGATAAAGAAAGCCCGCCTCGTTCTGTCCTGAGTAATTGCGTTCATCAATATCGCCGTACTCTTCATGCCGTTTCGAATAATTTCGCTCTTCCAGGTCCCGGTAGTCTGGTCGTCTGACAGAATAATTATCGTAGTCGCTTCTTTCCAGATATTCATCTTCCATTCTTCCGCCATATGGAAAACGTGATACTTCACGAACTTCATCTTCATAATGGTTATACATGAACGGTTCGTGCCCGGTATAATCTTCAACACGATCTTCACGCCTGTTGTAATAATCATAATCATTATTGCGGAAACGTGAACGCCTGTTTGCAAGACGCGCCCTGTCCATAACTGATCGTATGTTTGTTGTAGTACCTTCTCTTCTTCTCATGATAAATATTATTTATAAATGTTCATTATGAAACGTGTCACCTATAAAATTTTCAAGCATGGCCTGCACTTCCGCGGGCAATTCATCCTTTACTTGTTCAACCTGCCGGTATTCCATGTTGTTTTCCAGCACGCGGAATACTGCCTGCATGGCAATAACAACATCTTTCGGCGACCTGAAATCTTCCACCGCTCCAAACCTGTCTTTTTCTCTTACAAAACTTAAAAACTCTTCTGCATCGCGTATTCTTACAGGTGTTTTTGAAAGATCATACTGATCGAAATAAATTCCCTTGATCATCATTGGCAAACCTTGCGCGAACTGTACTGCATCATCCGGCAATAACCGGTCACGCACCGCATGCAAAACCGCCCGGGTTATTCTCAATGCCTGTTGTCCGTCTTCAATTCCCAGCTCAGAACAGACTTCGTTTATAAAGCGGTTTCCAGCTTCTACATATTTGCCAAGATTCGGAGATCTTCTTCCATGAAATCTTTTGCGGCTCTTTTTTAGCGCGCCGGGAAGAAAGTCTACGTTAACGCTGTCAATAAATTCTTCTGTATGTTTATGCATATTAAGGCCACCCCGTGTTTCATGCAGATCATAGGATGAAAATTTTCCGGGAGCGCGGAGACGTAAATTATCCTCCTGCCAGCGGTCAATGTCTCTCATGAACGGACGGTTATAAATATTTCGGTTTGCCGGGTTGTTAATTCTGCTCATGTGTGTTCGGGATTAATATTAATGTTAGCTGTGACATTCATCAGGGAAAAATGTATGCCACAGAAATTTGTTTTACCGTGAGTTGCTGTTTTGATTCTTCATTAACCTTGTCGCGGATTTTATTACCGGGAAAAGAGATTACATTTCAATGATCATTTTTTCTACAGTTGAATAGGCGCTTTCAATTGCGCTTTCAACCAAACCCACACCCGATACCGTTCCGAAAACTTCTCCTGCAAAATAAATTGTCTTTTCTACAGGACTGCCAAGTTCTTTTATATGTTCATCAGCATCTACAGTCGCGTAGGCATATGCTCCCATGGTATACGTTTCTTTATTCCAGTCAGCAATTCTCCAGCTCAGTAGTTTTTCCCGCAGTACCTGCTTTTCTGTTTTAAAGATGTGGGCAAGTGAAGAAAGAGAATCTTCCAGCAACTCTTCAGTCGTTTTATTTATCACCGATGTTGGTCCGGCAAACCAGCCTGTAAGCAAAGCGTTTTTTTCAGGATATTGTGTCCACCACGTTGGAACTGTCTCGTCTGAAAAAAGAAAGAATAGTTTTTCTGAATCGCGGTGTAATTTTTTTTTCAGCGTTTCATCGCGCCAGAATTCCTCAGAAAATTGCAGCAGGATTTTAATAACACTTCCATAGCGAAGCTGATTAGCCGCTTTTATTTTTTCCGGCAATGCGGGATGAAAGGAGATC
>CBIHPU010000247.1:0-5857 GCA_966211935.1 uncultured bacterium
TGAAAAATGAATTCAACGTCAGAACTGAAAATCCGGGTAATCTGAGTTATCCTAAATTTAAAAACGTTATCATCGTTGTACTCGAGTCAACACCCGCTGAATATATCAGTGGTTACGGAACAAAATTTGAAGTGACGCCAGCGCTCAACAGCCATCTTGATCATTCTATTATTTTCGAAAACGTTTACGCTCACGCTCCCGCCACAAATAATTCTCTCGTGTCGCTGTTCGGTTCTGTTTATCCGTGGCTTTCGTATAATAGTATCACGAGGGAGCATCCGGACATTAATCTTCCCACTTTAAGCAGTGAATTAAAGAAACGTAATTATAAAACAGCTTTTTTTAATTCTGCGGATAATCGCTTTCAGCGCGCAGGCGATTTCCTTGCCAATCGCCGCCTGGATTGCATTAACGATTGCAGGGATAAACATTGCGATAAGATTTTTGAAGTAAATGAAGATTGGGATTTTCCTGATGGAGAAGACGATGAATGTACAGCGGATGAGATGATGGAATGGATTGACGCGAATGGAAGAGATCCGTTCTTTGCTGTAATGTGGACCTATCAAACACATTATCCTTATTTTTTTACCGGCGAAAAGAAAATTTATAATTCTGAAGATTCTGTATTCAATAGATATTTAAACGCTGTTGAGCATAGCGACAAAGTCTTGGGAAAGATTCTGAGTGAGCTGCAGGCAAAAAAAATATCTGATTCAACACTTGTTGTGGTTGTGGGTGATCATGGCGAGGCTTTCGGAAAACACGATCAGACTACGCATGCTTCCAATATTTATGAAGAGAATATTCATGTGCCATGTATTTTCATTAATCCTGCTTTTAAGGGTGAGCGATTGCAAAGTTGCGGAGGACTGATAGATATTGCGCCAACGGTAATCAATATGTTGGGATTTTCCGCGCCTGAAGAGTGGCAGGGGGAAAACTTAATAACATGCAGCAGGGACAGACGCGTTTATTTTTTTACACCATGGGGAGATTATCAATTTGGTTACCGGGAGAAAAATTTAAAATTTATTTACAACGCTACAAACAATACAACTTCTGTTTACGATTTATATAATGATCCCGAAGAGAAATTCGATCTGGCACCATCAATGAAAAATGAAGTTCGTGAGGCACATTTGCGTTTAGCGGCCTGGGTGCAGTGGCATAGCGCTTATCTGGACAACCTGATGAGAAAGAAGAAGTGATATCGGATTATGGTTTTACATAAAAGGGAGCATTTGCTGTTGCAACGTGGTTGTGCCCATCAAATACGTAAACAAATAACCGGTATGCGCCTTCCTCGTTTGGAGCAATAAATGAAAGCTGCTTTGATGTTGGATCAACAATTAAACCGTTTATTGCAGCAGGCTTTGCTTCTTTATCTCCGCCTTCTTTTTTTTCCTTGCTCTCGTAAAATATTTCCCAATAGTAACTAAGTGAATCGCTGTCTGCGTCTGACGCGTCAGTAAACGCATTGTGTTGACTTCCGGGTTTTAAATAAATTCCCTTATGCGTTTGGAAATTATCTACGCCAATTGGTTTTATCTGCGGACACCGGTTGGCCGGCCATTGTCCTGTCCATTCTTTATGCAAAACGTCAACAACTTCAATTTCTTCTCCGCTTTCAAGAAAAAGACTTAAGAGTGTATGTGTTCTTGCCTGTTTGTATCCCCAGTAAAATATGTATGAACCAAGACATCTGTCCGTTTCGCTCGCAATGGCCTTTTCATAACGCTCCTGGCAAACGCGCGCTTTTTCGGTGCTGGTTTCTTCAATGAAAATCCCCCATGGCGTTTTTGGGGTTTCCCAATAACCGGACGCACCCCATTCGCCTATCAGGTAGGGACCTTTCCATCCCGCTTCAGTAATTTTAAATTTTATGTAAGGCAGGTCCATGAAAGAATTAATGGATAATATATCCAGATTTTTGCAGCGCCTGACAATTTCTTCAACGTGTTCAGGCGGCACACCCGCAAGCATTGTTGTTGTCGGATGATTGGGATCCACCTGGTGAATGAATTTCGCTATTTCTTCAACAGCGTTCCATACATTATAATTTTTTGCAAACTGGTCTACTTCATTTCCTACTCCCCACATCAACAGCGCAGGATGATCCTTGTATTTCAATATTTCTTTTTTCAGATGTTCGAATTGCTCCGCTACCTTTTTTTTATTGTTGTAATCGAAACCAAGTCGCTCATGTTGCATGTGTAGTCCTAATGTAACAGTAAGCCCCTGCGCGTGTGCTTTATCAAGATATTCCTGGACGTTTTCAGTTGTCCATAGCCGCACTGAATTGCCGCCTATTTCTTTCAGCCTTTCAAAATTTTCATAACCGCCGGCGCCCTTTATATAGTAAGGTTTTCCGTTTACCAATAAACCGTATTTATTTTTTGATTTACTTACTTCAACTTTTAATGGTGCACTTTTAATTAAAAGGTCGGAAGTAACAGGTAACAACAGAATGGCTGCGGGGAATAAAAATAAAATGAATTGGAAATTTCTGAAGCGGTGCATGCAGTACTGACTGCAAAATCTGCTCCAGCTGCTGCACTTAATTAATTGTGCTGATTACAATCATACACAAACTAATCTTCTGGCCATTCGCCAAATTTTCCGCTTTGATAATCTTCATATGCCTGGTGAATTTCTTCTTCAGTATTCATTACAAAGGGACCGCCAAAAGCAACCGGTTCATTTAACGGTTTGCCGTGACAAAGAATAAGTACAGAATCGGCGTCTGCAATACAGGAAAAAGATTCTTTTTCATTTCCTAATTCAACCAGGCTCAGTCGACCGATCTCTTTTCCGGCAGCATTTATTTTTCCGCTTACAACATAAAAAAGAATATTCTCATCTGTAGGGATGCTGAATTTCAGAATTCCCGTTTCTTTCATGTAAATGCAGGCAACATGCGCCCCGCACAATGCGGTGAATGCGCCTTTTGTTCCTTCCCATTCACCGGAAATAACCTGTATGGTTACTTTGTAGTCCTCACTGTTTACTGTTGGGATTTCGTTGTATTGTAATCCGCCGTAAAAAGGTTCAGATAATTTTTTCGCGGCTGGAATATTTACCCAGAGCTGAAGTATCTCAAGAGGACCTCCACTTTTTTTAAACTCGTCAGTAGTTACTTCTGAATGTATCTGTCCTTTACCCGCGCGCACACCTTGTACGCCGCCTGCTTTAATTACGCTTTTGTGTCCGCTGTTGTCTTTGTGTAAAATATCCCCTTCTATTATAAAAGTAACAGTTTCAATCCCCCTGTGAGGATGCGGGCCAAATGGAAGTCCCTTGTTGTTCTCGGGATAAATCTGCGGACCATGATGATTTAAGAAAAGAAACGGGTCGATCATGTTTATCGCGCCCGTGGGAATAACGCGCCAGGTAAGCAGATCCGCAATTGGCGAGTATTCGGGATGTGTAATATTTTTGATGGACCTCATGAAGTTGAATTAGCCAGCGTGGTAAATTATTTCATAAATATCCATGCCGAATTACTTTTTTTTCAGCCGGTTGAGATGTCGTTCGAGATTTTTTTCCGACATAATAAGCGCGCGTTGAATGCGTCGCGCGTAGTGAATACTATCGAGAATTTCTTTTTGTTTTTCTTCTACCAGTCTTTTCTGATGGTCTGCTTCTGCTTTTTCTTTTGTGATAAGCAGATGCGCCGCCTTTTTTTCTTTATATCCCCTGTAAATAAAGTATGCTACAATTAAAATCGCAACCATTGCAAGACAAACAAGAATAATTACATACCGTTGTTTTTTATTCTTCTCTTCTTGTTTTGTAAGTTGAAGTTCGTCTATTTTTTTTGCGGCTTCAAGTTCTTTGATCTGTTGCTCGCGGGTGCCCGCCTCATATTTCGCCTGAAGTTGATTTATGAACTTAGAATTTTCTTCGGTTTCAACAGAGTCCCTTACATCTGTATATTTTTTATGCGCGATCAGCGCTTCCTTGTATTTCCCCCAATCCTGATACAGGCTTGACATTCCTTCATGCACCTCTATAATAATCGGAGCGAGTTCATATTCCTCACTTATCGCCAGGCTTTTCTTAAACCATTTTTCAGATGATTCAAAGCTTCCAATATTTAAATATACCTTGGCCATATTGAGATATGAAGCGGCAAGGCCGGGACGATCGCCTGCTTTTTCCTTCATTTCAATTCCTTTTCTGTAATAAAGAAGTGCTTTGTCGTACCGCCTCATCTCATCGTAAATCCCACCAATATTATTAAGTACCGCTCCCATTCCCCTATAAGTCTTTGTTTCAGTGAAAAATTTCAAAGATTGCTGATAATAGACGAGAGCTGAATCATTGTGATCCTGCATTGAAAAAATTCTTCCTACGTTCAGATAGTAAGAGGCCTCCGCGACAAGATCGCCGGGATCTTTGCACTCCAGCGCTTTTTTAAAATACTCTTTCGCCTTATCGTAATTTCTGAGCGTTGAAAATCCATTGCCCGCACTTGAGTATAGCAGATTTTTTACCCGCCTGTCACCAGATTTTTCCGCGAGTTCAACTCCTTCAACAAATGTTTTCATTGATTGGGGATATTCACCCATCAGGTTCTGAATAACACCAAGTGTATTAAGTGATATTGCTAATTCGGCGGGAACATTCATTTCCCTTAATATGAGAATGGATTTGTTGGCATGTTCAACAGCAGCGTCGAACTTTCCATGGGTCCTTTCAGATACAGCAAGTGAATTATAGGCTTTGCCTGTATAAAGAAAATTTTTGCTTAGCCGCGCCTGTTTAATGCATTCGCGGAAATATTTGTTGGCAGCCGTACTGTCTCCCAATCTTGAATAAACCTCGCCAAGAGTAAAGAGGGTTGGTGTACGATAATAAACGTACTTGCTTTTGTTTGCCAATGCTTCTGCCTGCTTCACGTGTCCAAGTGCTTCCTGTGGATCGCGCTTGCAGATCTCGGCGGCGAGATTATTGAGTAAGGTAATTTTTTGAGTGTCGCTCTTGCTTTTGGCCAGTAAAATAAACAGTGAGTCGGACTTTTGTTGCGCGGTAGCGCTTCCTAAAATGAAAAGTAATATTATCGTCACCCTGAAAAGCATACCTAAAGTTAGATATTCTATTCGGAACATTTTTTTTACCTCGAAGAAAATTGAATAAAGAAGGAGAAAAAATTGTAAATTACCTTATCGCGAAGAGAAAAAATATGGATGAGGGCACTGAAACGCATCCCGATTGGTATTATGACATTCCTGTGATGAAGGTTTTGATTTTGGGCAATTTCCCTCCGAACCCGAAAAAGTGGGATTATCAGTTCTATTATCCAAATAAAATAAATAATTTCTGGAGGGTACTTGCGGCTATAGGTGGTGTTGAGCTGAAGGAGATGAAAGGAGATGCTGCCGTTCTGGAAAGAAAAGCAATAATGAAGAAACTGAAGGCGGGAGTATTTAACATTGCGAAAAGAATTCGCCGTAAAGGTTTAAGCGCGCGTGACACCGATATTGAAATTGTTGAGTTCAATGATATTGTTCCGGTATTAAAAAAACATAAGGAACTAAAGAAAATTATTCTTGCCGGTTATTCTGCGCCAAGCAGCACCGCAAGAAAATTTATTGAATACCTTGAACAACATAATTTTCATTTTGAAAAACCTGAGCAGATTAAAATGGGTTCTGAATTTCCATTATGGTTTGAAGGAAGAAAAGTAGAATGTGTAATTCTTAATTCAACTTCTACTGCCTTTCCTATCAAACTGGAAAAATTGGTCGAACAGTTCAGGCCACACGTAAAATAAAAGGTGGAACATAAAAAACTCCTTCCGGCTTTTACCCAGGAAGGAGTTTTTTTTAAGAAATATATATTTAAAGAACTG
>CBIHPU010000248.1:0-5853 GCA_966211935.1 uncultured bacterium
TAAAAACGTTAAATCTCTTGACTTCGCCATGATGTATTTAGATATTTGTCTAAATATCTAAATTAAAAATGAACAATACATTCAGGGCATTGAATGACAAGACGAGAAGGGACATCCTGGAACTATTGAAAAAACGGGATATGACAGCGGGAGAAATTGCTGACAGCTTCAGTATATCAAAACCAAGTATCTCCCACCATCTGGACATATTAAAACAAGCAGGCCTGGTTGATTCAGCAAAGGAAGGGCAATTCATCTACTATTCACTCAACATGACAGTAATGGATGAATTGTTCGGATGGTTAATGCAATTCAAAACTACACAGGATAAGAAATCAAATTCCAGAACAAAAAAATAAAATTTAACAACAAGCATATGGAAGAAAATAAGACTATAACCACCGGCACAATAAGAAGTGAGATTCCACTTTTATTGATTACAATTTTGCCTCTTGTTTACCTGCTCGCAATATGGAAGACCATACCTGAAACTGTGCCCTTACACTTCAACTTCCAAATGGAAGCGGATAATTTCGGCAGCAAATGGATCTTTGCTTTGACGAGCTGCGTATGGGGGCCACTGCTATACATACTGATGTATTTCATTCCGAAAATTGACCCTAAAAAAATGCTGAAACGTAATACAAAACCGTATTACATTATACGTATTGCAATTCAAACATTAATTTCCGCCATCAGCATCTGGATCATTTACATTACTGTGAGCTATGGCAAGACTGAAATTTCATTCAAGTTTGTTCCTCTGCTGCTCAGTGTGTTCATGATCATATTTGGAAATTATATGCCGACGATAAAACAAAATTATTTCCTCGGGTTCAGAACTCCGTGGACACTTGAAAGCAACGAAGTCTGGCAGCGAACACACTACTGGTCCGGAAAAGCTTTTTTTTACGGTGGATTGATCTGTCTTATTCTAAGTATAATTCTTCCTGAGACAATTTCAACATCTATTCTGGTAGGCCTTATACTTAGCATAACCGTCTGGGGATTTATTTATTCATATAATCTTTATAAAAAACTTAAAAGAAGCGTGGATTAATCAGTTTCAATAAAAATAAATTGCATTAGAAAAAAATTCCTGGCGAAAAAATATTGAATGGTTAATTCTTTTTTGTTGATAATTTGAGTTCACCTGCCTGCGCGTTCCGGTTATCTTTGTCTTAAACAGATTTACTTTTCATGAACGACCAGAGGATAATATTTAAAGCAGCTGATAATTTAAAGCTGGAAACAAAAAATGTAACCGCAACAGTTAAATTGCTGGATGAAGGCGCTACAATTCCGTTTATTGCCCGGTACAGAAAGGAAATGACCGGCAGTCTGGATGAAAAGCAGATAAAAGACATACGCGACGAAATTGAAAGAATCCGCGCAATTGAATCCAGAAGAGAAAGTATTTTAAAATCGATAGAGAGCCAGGGAAAACTTACTGAAGAACTGAAGAAAAAGATTGAAGACGCCGACACGATGTCTCTATTGGAAGATCTTTATCTTCCTTATAAACCGAAGAGAAGAACAAAAGCGACTATTGCAAAAGAAAAGGGACTTGAACCGCTGGCGCTTAAGATTTACACACAGGAAAATTTTGATCTCTTTGCAGAAGCACTGCAATTTGTAGACAAGGAAAAAGACGTTAAAACACCGGAAGAAGCGCTCAACGGAGCAAGGGATATAATTGCTGAGATGATCAGTGAAGACGCGGGTGTGCGTGCCGGTATGAGAAATTTATTTATGAAATCGGCGGTAATTAAGAGCCGTGTAGTTAAAGGCAAAGAGGAAGAGGGAGAAAAATTTAAAGATTATTTTGAGTGGCAGGAACCCGTTGCAGCTTGTCCGAGTCACCGCATGCTTGCAATGCGCCGTGGAGAAAAAGAAGATTTCCTGGTTCTTGATATTGCGCCACCTGAAGATGATGCTATTGCCCAAATGGAAAAGCAGATCCTTCGTACAAGAAATGAAGTTTCAACGCAGGTGAAAATCGCAATAGAAGACTCTTACAAACGTTTGCTGCAACCATCAATTGAAGCGGAAGTGCGCGCGTTGACAAAAAAGAACGCGGAAGAAAAAGCGATCGAAGTGTTTGCAGGCAACATCAGGGAATTATTACTCGGCGCTCCTCTCGGACAAAAAGCGATCCTGGCAATTGATCCGGGTTTCAGAACAGGTTGCAAGGTTGTGGCACTTAACCGCGAAGGCAAATTGCTGGAGCATACAGTTATTTATCCACACGAACCGCAGCGTGATGTGCGGGGGGCTGAAAACATTGTGCTTGCCTTTTGCGCTAAACATAATATTGAAGCAATCGCGATAGGAAACGGAACTGCCGGAAGAGAAACAGAAGCATTCATTCGCAAAATAGATATTCTTCCTAAAGAGATAACAGTGATCATGGTGAATGAAAGCGGCGCCAGCGTTTACTCCGCTTCAGATGTTGCGCGTGAAGAATTTCCAAACGAAGATGTTACTGTGCGCGGAGCTGTTTCTATTGGAAGACGCCTTGCTGATCCACTTGCTGAACTGGTTAAAATTGATCCCAAATCAATTGGTGTAGGACAATACCAGCACGATGTGGACCAAAGCGATCTGAAAGACAAATTGGACGATGTTGTTGCTTCCTGCGTAAACGCTGTTGGTGTTGAACTGAACACCGCAAGCAAGCAATTACTTACTTATGTTTCAGGATTAGGCCCTCAACTGGCGCAGAACATTGTGAATTACAGAAATGAAAATGGAGCGTTCAGAACAAGGAAAGACCTGATGAATGTTCCGCGCATGGGTGAAAAAATATTTGAACAGTGTGCAGGATTTCTACGGATAAGAAACAGCCATCATCCGCTGGATAAGAGTGCTGTTCACCCTGAATCTTATTACATCGTTGAGCAAATGGCAAAAGACCTGGGCGTAACAATAGAAGATCTGATGGTGAATAAAGATCTGAGAAAGAAAATAGATCTGAAAAAATATGTAACAGAAGCTGTCGGTTTGCCTACATTGACAGATATCATGAGCGAGCTCGAGAAACCGGGACGCGATCCGAGAAAGAGCTTTGAAATTTTCTCTTTCGCAGAAGGAGTTGAAAAACCGGAAGATCTGAGAATAGGAATGAAACTACCGGGAATTGTAACCAACGTTACAAATTTCGGAGCCTTTGTAGATATTGGTGTCCATCAGGATGGACTGGTCCACATCTCGCAGTTATCAGACACATTCGTTGATGATCCGAACAAAGTAGTTAAGGTTCAGCAAAAAGTGACTGTAACTGTTGTTGAAGTTGATTTGAAGAGAAAAAGAATCGCGTTAAGTCTGAAATCCGATCCTTCATCAACACAGATCCGTTCATCATCTCCTGCTAAAAAAGAAGAGGTGGAATATGACAGCAGCGATATGAATTCCGCATTAGCCGCGCTGAAAAAGAAGTTTGGCAAGTGATTCAACAATTCAAAAGATATAAGCAGAGTTCAGCTATATTGCAAAATATTCTGAATGTTCTGATTCCGTTTTTTTTATTTTGTGGATGTTCAGAAAATAAAAACGATAGCCTAAAAATCGGCGAAAAAGATAAATCCGTTTTCTTTCTTACGTCCAAAGGCACTTATTGGTGGTGGATACACAAGGACGAAAATGAAAAAAACTGGAAACTCCATATCACTGATGTGGAGAACAGGAAAGTGGTGTCATCAACTCTATTTTCGAATTCTCCTGATGACTTTGAATTTAGCTGGCAGCAAACTGGAGACAAACTCTGGTACATTTCACCGCCAGGAAAACTCGAAGCAAGGCTTATATTCAATGGAGATGTCAGTGAGAATCACGCGACAATTGCCAGGAAGTTCATGAATTTAAAGGGCGACATTGAAAAAGTGGCGGATGCCAGACCGAAAATAATTTCAGGATACATACTCACAACAATTAATGGCGAGCAATTTCATTTTAATATCAATGAAATGCTGCTGTCATCTAAAAAGGCCATTGACGCAGCTTTGAATTTCAAAACAACTATCAAAACAATTTTGGTAGCGACAGATTCGTGCACGGGTACAGAGCATTGCTGCATCAGTAATCTTAAGTGGGTTACTAAAGCAGTGTCCGCTTTAAGCGGCGATTATATCTATAACAACAATGATACGGCTTCTACGAAAATTGAAAAGGTGACCGAAAATTCCGTTTACAAAAAAGCATTGCTGCACCAGGACGAATTATTCGCATTTGTTCTTTGGACGAAAGAGAAAAAACTTTTCTTTGATTGTTTCGAAAAAAAATCCCAAAATTTGAAATGGTCGGTTGACACCAAAATAGAAAGTAATTGTGAAGGGAATGATAAATATTCTGTTTCGAATTTAATGGGTGAGATATTGCTGCAATCAACCGGTAAAAAGCCCCTTTGCAAAGTTTTCCGTTTAGCAGATGGTGAGATCATAAATGAAACAAAGGCGGAGGACCTTATTGATCTTAATAATAGCAAAGATTAATAAGCCATTGGTAGCAAGCCAAAAAGTTTATCTAACTTTGATGTCATAAACGAAAACCCTTTGTCATCTTCATCACAGAATAAATTCTCAATCGGCGTTTTTGACAGCGGTTACGGTGGATTGACCATTCTTAAAGAACTGACAAAAGCGCTGCCTGAATACGATTATATTTATTTTGGTGACAACGCTCGTGCGCCGTACGGACCCCGCTCCTACGAAACGGTTTATGAGTATACGCTTGAAAGCGTAAAAAAACTTTTTGATCTTGGTTGTCCATTGGTAATACTTGCGTGCAACACAGCTTCAGCGAAAGCGCTCAGAACAATTCAACAAATAGATCTTCCGAAAATTGATGGTGGCAAAAGAGTGCTGGGGGTGATCCGACCCACCACTGAAATAGTTGGCAAATTCACAGACACAAAAGAGATCGGAATTTTTGCAACGGCAGGAACCGTTTCATCTGAATCATATCTCATAGAAATAGAGAAGTTTTTTCCTGAAGTAAAAGTTTTCCAGGAGGCCTGTCCAATGTGGGTTGCGCTGGTAGAGAACCACGAAACTGAAAGTGAAGGAGCGGACTACTTTATTAAAAAACACATCAACTCCTTATTTTCAAAATCAAAAAAAATTGATACGCTGGTTCTTGCCTGCACCCATTTTCCACTGCTTTTGAAAAAAATAAAAAAGTACCTGCCAGAAAATGTAAGAGTTCTGACACAGGGACAACTTATCGCTGACAGTCTCAAAAATTATCTTGAACGACATCCTGAAATTGAATCGAAGCTCAGCAAGAATAAAAAGAGAATTTTTTACACTTCAGAAACTCCTGAAAAATTTAATGAAGCCGCTTCCTTTTTTTATGAGGAAGAAATCAAAGCTGAGAGAATTTCGTGACAGTTGAAAGTTATAAAAGTTGAAAGTTGTGAAAGTTGTGAAAGTTGAAAGTTCTGGCGTGAAATTATGTCGTTGCGTCGCTGGAAAAATGACTATCCGCGTGAAATTGTTTTCGGTTTAAAGTTGAAGGTTTTGAAAGTTGAAAGTTTCCGGCCTGAATAAAAAAAATCCCACTCAGCAGAGCGGGATTTTTAAACCAATAAAATTTCCACTAAAAACTTGTCTAAAGTATTTATTCTTTTCAGAGGCGTTTCAGCAAATAGACAAAGCGCTGTTAAATAAAGTTAAACCCCCATTTGTGCACTACGGGCAATGGCTAACTTTGTTTCACTCTCCTCTCCTTACAGAGGAGATTTCTTTTTAATCCGCGTAAAAAAAAATGGCAAGACACTCACGTTCTCCCCTGGCAAGCATTAGCGGAATTACGTCTTATGTAAGCATAGCATTAGTTGGATTAATAGCTGTACAG
>CBIHPU010000249.1:0-5808 GCA_966211935.1 uncultured bacterium
CTGTTTCAACTACCACTACCACAACTCCAACTGAGACTGTAACAACAACTCCAACAGAAACCGTTGCAACCACAAACACAGTTTCTACAACCAACACAGTTACGCCCGTTGAAACCAATACTGTTTCAACCACTACAACCAATACCGTTTCTACAACAAATACAGTCAGCACGACCAGCACTAATACTACAACATCGGCCAGCGGAGTAATTTACAGGGTACAGATTGGCGCATTCTCTTCAAGACCTAATAAAAGCAGGTTCCCCGGCATAAAAGAATTCTGGATCTATGAAGACAACGGACTTTATAAGGCAACAGCCGGCAAATTCAACTCTTTGAACGAAGCAGATGCCTATAGGTCGCAGCTAAAAAGCAAAGGACTCGACGCATTTGTTGTGGCATTTCAGAATGGAGTTCGCGTTAAAATAAACAGATAAGGCGTGGCATAAAAATTTTCGTTAAATCCCGTACAAGACGTACGGGATTTTTTATTTCCTTGATTAATTTTGAATGTGCATTCAATAGAGCCATATTTTAACTGGAGACATCTTTATACCGCCGAAGAGGACGAGCGCAGCTCCTTTTATGGCAGGGAGCATAGTGAGTTTGAATTCACCAACCAGATTTATAATTACGTTATCCATCCACAATGGGATGATTTCGGTTCTGAAACCTTATACCTGAAAATACTGTTTGTTGATTATGACGAAGGATATTGCATAATAGAATTTATTGGCGAATGGAATGATGCTGTAACAAACGACATCATGCTGCTTAAACGCGATGTTGCGGAAGACCTGATGTATTACGGTGTAAATAAGTTTATCCTTATTGGCGAAAACGTTTTGAATTTTCACAGCAGCGATGACTGTTATTATGAAGAATGGTTTGAAGAACTAGGTGAAAACGGATGGATAGTGATGTTGAATTTCCGGGAGCATGTACTGAAGGAGATCTCTTCCACCAACCTGGATTATTACATGCTTAGCGGAGGAGAACTGAACGATTTTAACTGGAGACGTTTTAGTCCCGGACAATTGTTCGGTAACCTTACAAAAGTTGTGCAGAAACGGCTGACGTAAGCCCCGAAAAGCCAGCTAAAATAATTAACTTTACATCAAGCATCTGCGCATGAAGCGAATCCTTTTATTTGCATCTCTCGTGTTTTTTCTTTTTTCCTGTAAAAAAGATGAACCAGTTACTCCGATAGATCTTGGTTACAATTATTATCCTGATCATTTGGGCAGATATGTAATTTACGATTGCGACAGCATTGTATACGTTGATCTTGGCGATGACACGCTTGATTACAAATTTCAGATCAAGGAAAAAATTGATTCTTTTTTTATTGACAACGAAGGCCGGCCGGCACTCAGGATTGCGAGATACAAGAAAATGATACAGAATGATTCAGTTATCATTGCTAATCCCCAATGGGTGCTGCAGGATATCTGGTGGGCCAATAAAACAACCACCAATGTTCAGGTGGTTGAAGAGAATGTACGCTTTGTAAAACTTGTATTCCCTGTGGAACTGGATAAAACCTGGAACGGAAACGCTCACAACACTTTGAGCGGATGGGATTATGAATACACTTCAGTAGACGATCCGCTTACTCTTGGCACATTGCAATTTGACAGTACGCTGACAGTGAAGCAATATAATTCCGGATCAATTCCATTGTATTATAAAAACTACACTGAAAAATATGCAAAGGGAGTTGGTATGATCTATAAAGAGATGACCGATTATACCTGGGAGCAGGATACATTCGGACCAATTATCGGTAATATTAAATTCGGGCTTAAGTACAAAATGACAGCCATACAATACGGCACAGAATGAAAAACATTTATTTCAGCGGGATACTGTTCTTCTTTTTTCTGAACACAGTTTTTTCCCAATCCACCAACAAATACACAGTTTTCTTCACAGACAAAAATAATTCGCCTTACAGTATTTCAGATCCTTCTGCCTACCTGAGCGAACGTGCAATTCTTCGCCGAGCAAAACAGAATATTTCAATTCAGGAAAATGATCTGCCTCCAAATCCGAATTATATTCAACAGGTAATTAATTCCGGCGCAACTTATTTCCATCAGTCAAGATGGTTTAATGCCATTACTGTTTCAATTCCTGACGATGCAACGCTTGCGGCAATTCAATCTCTTCCCTTTGTTCAAAAAGTAACCGGGGTTAACCTTATCAGAAAGCCGCTTCCGATTGATTACATTAAGACTTCAGCAAATAATCCGCCGAATAAAAAAAGCGGTCTCACACTTTTAAATGATGTTTATAGTTATGGGCAATCGTTAACGCAGGTGCAGCAGGTGGGAGGAGTATGCATGCATAATCTTGGGTATGATGGAAAGAATATGGTGATCTGCGTTTTGGACGCGGGTTATCACAATGCGGATGTTCTAAGTTGCTTTGACAGTTTGTGGGCAAATAACCAGATACTTGGCACCTGGGATTTTGTTGCGAACGATTCAAGCGTATACGAAGATGCTGATCATGGAGCAATGGTGTTAAGCTGCATGGGCGCAAATTTACCGGGACAATTAATTGGTACCTCTCCTAAAGCTTCCTATTGGTTGCTGCGCACTGAAGAAGTAGCAACGGAATTGATTGTGGAAGAAAGTAACTGGGCGGCAGGAGCTGAATTTGCAGACAGCGTGGGCGCAGATATAATTAATTCTTCATTAGGATATACAACGTTTGATGTTGCTTCACAAAATCACACCTGGGCAGATCTTGATGGCAATACAGCTATTGCAACAATTGCAGCCGACATTGCTGCATCAAAAGGAATTCTCGTTTGCAACAGCGCCGGAAATGAAGGCGGCGGTGGCTGGCAAAAGATAGGGATACCTGCGGATGCGGACAGTATTGTTACTGTTGCAGCAGTTGACGCGGCAGGAGTACGCGCCGGTTTCAGTTCAATTGGCTTAACAGCTGATGGAAGAATTAAACCTGATGTTGCGGCGATGGGCAGTGGCACGTCGGTTATTGCACCATGGTCGGGCACCGTAATTCAATCAAACGGAACTTCTTTTTCATCGCCTTTAACTGCCGGCATGGCAGCGTGTTTGTGGCAAGCCAATCCCACAAAAACAAATATGCAGGTGATAAATGCAATGCGTTCTGCGGGAAACCAGGTCAATAATCCTGACTCATTGCTCGGATGGGGAATTCCAAATTATTGTTCAGCCAACGCAATTCTGAATGGATCTGCAGGCATCAGCATAAAAGAATCTGATGAGATACTGAATATTTTTTATGATCCTGCAGATGAAAGTTTTGGAATCTATTTTTATTCGCAGGGGGATGACGATCTGCAGATTTCAGTGTTTGATCTGAGTGGAAAAAAATTGTTGGATGAAGAAAGAAGCGTAACACATAACACAATAAATTTTTATCGCGTCAGCAATGCAGGTTCGCTTGCAAAAGGAATTTACATTATAAAAATCAAATCTTCCGGCAAGAGCCACGCAAAGAAAATTCTGAAGTACTGATAGTTTATGAATCACGCAGTGGTCCGCACAAAAATTCTGACGCCAATTGTTATTGTAGCCGCGCTCGGATATTTCGTTGATATCTATGATCTGCTTTTGTTTGGTGTTGAGAGAAAAGATTCATTAAACGAAATCCTCCGAAACCAGTTTCCAGGAATTTCAGAAGTTTCCCTCGGTACTTTGAATGCGTATTTCGGAAAATTGCTGCTAAACTGGCAAATGGGCGGAATGCTGGTGGGTGGAATTTTCTGGGGCATATTAGGAGACAAAAGAGGTCGACTTTCAGTTTTATTTGGTTCCATACTCACCTATTCCATTGCCAATATTCTAAATGGATTAGTGAACAATACGGATATGTACGCGTTACTCCGGTTTATTTCAGGTTTTGGTCTTGCGGGAGAGTTGGGCGCAGGTATTACACTGGTAAGTGAAACGATGTCAAAAGAAAAACGCGGAATCGGTACGATGATCGTTGCAACAATTGGAGTGTTTGGTGCTGTTGTAGCGGGATACATGGGTGAGGTGATTAAAGATTGGAGAACCTCTTTTTTTATTGGCGGGGGTATGGGGCTTGTTTTGCTGATTATGCGAATCGGCGTGGCTGAATCAGGAATGTACAAGAGTGTAAAAACTGAAAAAGTTTCAAGAGGTGATTTCTTTTTATTGTTCCGTTCAAAGAGACGTGTTATTCAATATCTGAGTGTAATTTTTATTGCTGTTCCTGTCTGGTATGTAATGGGAACACTCGTTTTGTTCTCACCCGAATTAAGTGAACAACTTGGCATCGCTAAAGGAGCGATCAGTTCTGGCAAATCAATCATGTATGCTTATGCCGGAATAACAATCGGAGATCTTGCCTCGGGTTTAATCAGTAATCTTTTGAACAGCCGGAAAAAAGCGCTTGGTTTATTTCTTTTCCTGACACTGATTGGAATAATAGTGTATTTCACACTTGGTGGAAAATCCGTGACCGTATTTTACAGCATTATCGGATTCATAGGTTTTGCAACAGGTTATTGGGCCGTGTTCATGAGTACCGCGTCAGAACTGTTTGGAACAAACATACGTTCAACGGCAACAACTACGGCTCCGAATTTTGTGAGGGCATCCACAATACTTATTTCGGGAATTCTTGCCCTCATTACGATGTTCATTCCCGGAAATAAATTACTTGCTACCCAGATAACAGGAGCAATTGTTCTAACTGTTGCATTTTTTGCATTGTACAAACTTGAGGAAACATTTGGCAAAGACCTGAATTATACCGAAGAGTAATGGTATGATTTTTTTTGTTTACCACAGATTATGAAATAGCCCTACCTTTCTATGAAAAGAACAATAGTCCTCGGCGCATCTGAAGATCCGAACCGTTACGCTTCAATTGCCATAAAACGACTGCTTGAACACGGGCACGAAGCAATTGCTGTTGGACTGAATCCTGGTAAAATTCACGGACAAAAAATACATACTGTAGAAGACAACTTTAAACATGTTGATACGATCACCATGTATGTTGGACCAAGAAATCAACCGTACTGGTATGATTTCATTCTCGCTCAAAAACCGAAAAGGATAATTTTCAATCCAGGAGCTGAGAATGATGAATTGAAAAACCTCGCCAACGAAAATGGAATTGAAACAACCAACGCCTGCACGCTGGTCATGTTATCTCTCGGTAATTATTAGTGAAAATTTATTTCTTTCTCGCGTACATTGGCGACTTTGTCAAACCAATGCGGTTAAAAAAGTGTACGAATGAGGTGCCAAGAACACCGAATCCGTATTTCATGCTGCGGCTGAAATTAATAGAAGATGCCTCGTCGAAATATTTTGTTGGGCAGGTAACCTCAGCGATTTCAAATCCCGCGTAAAAAATCTGGGATATCATCTGGTTATCGAATACAAAATCATCTGAATTTGCGTGGTAATCTATTGTCTGCAGCACTTCTTTCGAAAATGCCCTGTAGCCTGTGTGATATTCGGAAAGCTTCTGATTGATAAGAATATTCTGAGAGAGCGTAAGCCAACGATTGAAAATGTATTTATACAATGGCATTCCTCCCTTCAGCGCGCCTTTTCCTAGAATCCTTGAACCAAATACAACAGGATAAAGATCAGACGCAATAAGATGGGCCATGCTTGGAATTAATTTGGGCGTGTATTGGTAATCAGGATGAAGCATGATCACAATATCCGCCCCTAGCTCCAACGCCTTGTCATAGCAGGTCTTTTGGTTCCCGCCATAACCTTTGTTTTTTTCATGGCGAATCACATGTTTGATTCCAATTTGCCT
>CBIHPU010000250.1:0-5806 GCA_966211935.1 uncultured bacterium
CGCGCCTGAAATTGTTGTTCCGTTTAAATACCACGTCACAGAAGAAGGGGCAGAGCCGGACAAAGTTAATTGAACTGAATCTCCTGAACAGATGTTGCTGGTATCGGGTGGTGATAAGGAAACAGAAAAAGGAGTTGAACTTATTGTAATGTAATTATTCGATATTGCTGTATCACAGTCTGGACCATTGCACACAATTAAAGAAACATTATAGGATCCTGTTGCATTATAAGTATGTGAAGGATTCATAAGGTTTGAAGTATTTCCATCTCCAAAATCCCATACCCATGACGTTGCATTGACTGATGTATCAATAAAATCAACGGTGGCAGTGCTTACCCCGCAATACGCTGTTGTATCTGCACTAAAACCAGCCAATACAGGAAAGTATGGAAAGTTTGCTGAATAGGAATAACACCCGTTGGCATTGGAAACACGAACAGAATAATAATCGTATTGCACCGGATTATAAGTTGATGAAGTGGCACCAGGAATAATATTTCCGTTTTTATACCATTGGTAAGTAGGAGAAACTGCGTTGGTATAAAGCTGGGTTCCATTTTGCAATACAATTGGTACGGCTGGTGTCGGATAAATATTGACGTAATTAGGTTTAGTCATACTATCGCAACCTAATGTGTTGCAAACTACAAGTTTTACTGTATAAACACCGCTTGCAGCATAACTGTGAAATGGATAAGTAACATTAGGAGTCGTTAAAGTTGTTCCATCACCAAAATGCCAGGTGTATGATGTACCATTCGAGCCAAGATTCTGAAAGCTTAAATTAACGTTAGGACAAGCATTTAATGGGCTGACGATAAAATTAGCGTGCGGAGGATAATAGGCCAGTGTGTTTGAATAGGCATAACAACTTCCGTTATAAACTATAACGTAATAATTTCCGTCCTGCGTTGCAGTATATGTCTGTGAGGTTGCACCCGGTATCAGTGTACTGTTCTTGTACCACTGATATGCGGTACCGGTTGTTGAACATGAAAGCAAGTTTCCGTTGACAGTTACAGTTGGTGAAGCCGGTGATTGATTTACCGTTATGTAATTATTCATGACCAGCGTGTCTGAATTCAAACTGTTCAGGGCTATCAACTTAACTGAATAGACTCCGGGAGTTGTGTAGGCATGCGAAGGATTTATTTGGGTGGATGTGGATCCGTCTCCAAATTCCCAGTACGCGGAGCTGGCGTTGGTGGAATTGTTTGTAAATGTGACTTGCTGATTGGTGCAGGCGGTAACATTATTGGCGGTGAAACTCGCGCTTGCCTGACCAGGAGGATCAATATAAACGCTATAATCCAGTACCTCACCGCCGTTTATTGATCCGGGGGCACATCCGTCCATAATGTATTGCTGGGGATCATAAAGCATGACCCGCATTCTTACCGGAGTCGCTGATGCGCCCGCGCTTACCACAAATTGTTGTGTCATTCCCCAGTTCGAAGAAAGAATAGTGTATGCAACTCCGCCAAATAGATTTTCGGAAGCGCCGAACACGCCATCATTGTTATAATCGATCCATGCGCCAACGCGGGCATCAGCGTGCCATATCGACATATCAAATGTTAAAGTATGAGTAGTTCCTTCGGGCAGATGTATCTGAGGAGTGCAGACACAATCTTTATAGGTGGAATTCCAGCTGATCGGATTATATAAGGTGTCATTGTCAATTTTCAGCAAGTCCATTAACCCGACATAAGAATTTGTTAGCGGGAATACAATTGGTGTACATGTAGCGGCGATTGGAACTTGCGGAATAGTCACAATGAAAGTTTGCATCGTTGTGTTTGTTCCAAATGCATTTTGCGCCGTTAAGGAAATTGTATATGTGCCCGAGGTAGAATAGATGTGGGTCGGATTTGCTGCAGTCGAGTTTGCTCCATCGCCAAAATCCCATAGGTAAGATGTAGCGTTCCAGGATGTGTTGGTAAACGTAACGCTTGTCGTACATGCTGCGATTGAAGTTTTTGTAAACCCTGCGACCGGAGCAACGGGAGCTGTCAGAATGGTCAGTGCATAATCTTCAATTTGTCCGCAGTTAAAACTTGTGCATGAATTATTCAAGCCGGAAGCGTATGCATCCGAAGCCACACGCATTCTGATCTTTTGATTGAAGAAAGTCGTTGTGTCGATAGTGATATTGGCTGTAAAGGTCGGCTGAGCTAAACCTGAGCAGATAACTTCACCTGGTGTGTCAAACAGGCCATTTCCATTATAATCAATCCATGCTTTTACAAATTCTCCCATGGAATTTTCAGTGGTAATAGAAATTGTATAAGTATTTCCCATAGTAACTGCTGAGTGGCTGCAACAGGAATAATCGAAGTAATTATTGAATAAAGTTGTAGTTGAGTTATTAATTGAAGCAAATGTGACGTTTGTAATTCCGGAACCGGGGCAATAATCCAATGGAGGATTACATTGACTTAACGGTGAAGGAGAACTAACCAATGAAATTGTTTTATACTGTATAAGAGAATCTGTAAAACAAAAATTTGTTCTTGTCGCTTTGACATTGAATGTTGTTGTAGATGTTAATGCAGTTGGGACTGATAATAACAGTGATCCTCCATTGCCGCTTTGCGCAGTTCCTATCAATGAAAAACCGTTTCGCAATACATACGATGTTCCTATTTCTGAATTAGAGACAGTAAAACCTACGTAAGTATTACTGCACACAGAATCGGCAGATGCAGTTACAAGCAGCGGACTCATGGTGTGTCCCCAAACTGTTATTGAAGTTGAGATTGTATCAGTCCCGTTTGCATTTGAAACAGCAAGTGAAATGGTATGTGTGCCTTCACTGTTCAACGTAATACCAGAGTTGTATTGTGTAGAAAAATTGACGCCGTCGTATTTCCATTGATAAGTATAACCCGCCAACGGCGCAGTCGAATTAATTAGAGTGATTGAATCACCAATGCAGAAATTTGAACCACCGCCCTGAATTGAAAAATTACCGATTGGAATTGAAGGCGCCGCCCAGATATTATTTGTTTGAATAACATAACCGCTGTCGCCAACAGCAATTCCCTGCGCAGCAGTTAAAAAATCGAATTCATTAATTACCTGGTAAGATGAAAGAATAAATTTTTCCCAGTATTGTCCGCCTGATTTGGAAATGTAAAGTCCGTCCTGACCAGACGCAAGTAAAGTATCTTTGCTTATTGCATGAACAACTCCTTCAGAAGGGAAAGGTAAATTTATTGTAGTATAGCTTGCTCCGGAATTTACAGACTTCAGAAGTTGTGAAGTTAATCTGTCGGCTATGTAAATTACATTCTGAGCGCAGCTAACTGAATTAAATTCTCCGGTAAAGGATGTAATGATTGACCAGGTTAATCCCGCGTCCACCGATTTTAAAATGACGTTATCACCACAGGCATACACTGTATCACCTACCGCAAATCTTACGTCTCTGATGAGGTTGTTTGTTCCGGATGTAACAAAATTCCAGGTTGTTCCTGAATTTGTGCTCCGTCCGATACGTCCGTTATTTCCAACTACAACTGCAGTTGAAGGGGAAAGATCAATGGCTTCGAGGTAACGCAATAATGGCACACTGTTGTTAAGTGATACAACATTCCAGTTTGTACCGCCGTGGGTGGTTTGATAAATACATTCGCTGTTGCCGATATAATATAATCCTGTTTTAATTGCTGAATTTGCCCCTGTTACTTTAATACTGGTAACATTTACGGGCATAATATTGGCGTTCGCTCCGTCTTTAATAGGATTATAGATTGTCCAATTGGCGCCAGCATTGGTGGATTTTAAAAACTGGTTGAATGAACCCATCCAGATCTCGTTGGATGTGTAATAATCAACGGAATAAAGCGGCTGTGTTGTGCTGGTTGGCAACAAATTCCATTGAGAAAATACAGGGAAAGAGATGATCAGGAGAATTAAGGTGCGATAAAGACGATTTTTCATGAAAAATTTTGTTTAGTTTTTTCAGGGGGCAAGAATGTAGCATGCTAATCAAACATAAAATAATTAAGTTGAGCTTTATTGTTAAATTGAGTCTTTATATGGTTTGAATTTGTAACATGTCGTTTATATTAGTTTTAGCTTCGAATTTGTATAAATAAGGTCTGCTGAAAAACACTCAAAGCTCTATTTTTCAAGCATAGTGAAGATTTTTTTTATTCGTGGTCCAATGGAATTTATTGCTTCGGTTAAAATGTCTTGCGCAACAATTATAAAGGAGGCTTCATTTTAGCGGACCCTAAAAAAAAAGCCCCACTGATGTGAGGCTTGAAATTACGCAGTTAAAACACTATTTCGTCAACAACTTCTTCACCATTTCAGAAATTGCTTTTCCATCCGCTTTACCTGCGAGTGATTTTGATGCAACTCCCATTACCTTGCCCATGTCTGCGGAAGAACTTGCTCCTACCTGCGCGATAATTTTTTCCAGCTCTGCTTTCAATTCTTCTTCACTCATTTGTTTCGGAAGAAATTCTTCGAACACTGCCGCTTGATTTAATTCAACATCTGCAAGATCTTTTCTGTTTTGCTGAATATAAATTTCAGCTGTCTCTTTTCTTTTCTTTACTTCTTTCTGCAAAGATTTTACAGCGGATTCTTCAGTTAATCCTTCAGCTGAGGTTTTTAATAAAAGAATAACAGATTTCATACCGCGCAGCGCGTCAAGGCGGGCGGCGTTTTTAGCAAGCATGGCTGCTTTTATTTCTGCGTTGATTTTTTCTTCCAGTGTCATGGCGTACGAATTACGGATTAAGAGATACGAATATACGAATTACGAATAAAGAGATACGAATATAAGAATCGAAACGGATATATAAATATAATTACCACGGAAAAACGGAGAGGAAGCACGGAGTTACGCGAAGAGTAAGTTTAATCTACGCAAGCTCTGAAATACAGTAACGGAATCTATGGCTCTTATTAACCACGGACGAACAGCGAGAAATCACATGATTACACAAAGAATAATTTGCAATATCAGTGGTCTTTCATTTAGCCGCGAATACGCAGATCAACGCAAATAAGAAAATGATTCTGTGCAAATCCGGGATAGCTGTAGCGAAATCTACGAGTCTCATTAACCATAGAGTCACGGAGAGAAAACACGAGTGTACAGAGTTACACGGAATGTAAATTAAATCTGCGCGAATCCTGAAAATCTGTGGCTAAAGACTCTATGGATTACGAATCTGGACGAATATGCGAATCGAAGATCCGTGAACCTCCGATTCTCCATGCCGGGTTTATTTTAAATTCTATTTAGTTTTGATTTGCGGCAATTCGCGCCATTCGCGGCCAGAAAAACTCCGTGTTCCTCTGTTATCTTCACACCATATCTCAGTGGTAAATTTTAGTTCATAAAACGAAAAACCCCCGTTTGCACGAGGGCTTTCCGACCACTAAACCAGATAAAAAAGCACACCTAACTCACTAATCAACATTATCGTGTAAAAAAGAGTTGTTCGGCTTTATTTCTGTCTTGCCGTCTCCGTCAGATAAGGTATATCTCGACACATTTGAATCCGTAGAATAAGTTGTGTCTTCCAAAGTCGTGTTCTTGCGTTTGAAAGTTGGTTCTTTTTCCATCTGTGCAAGTCCTTCAGGAGTTTTAATTTTCAGGCTCAGTTCTTTCAGACGCTTTATTCTTTCCTGCGCGATACGAATGCGGTCGCCTTTTTCAAGTTCTTCCAGGTCTTGTTTCTCATCCGCGTTCAGGTAATTATTTACCGCCGCGTTGAAATTACTTTCCTGTCTGCTTTCAATTTTACTTTCCCTGATCTCGGAAATTGCAGGAGTTTCG
>CBIHPU010000251.1:0-5793 GCA_966211935.1 uncultured bacterium
CAAAGTAAGCAAATATATTTCTGCAACAATTTCAGCGCAGATGTTGTATGACGATGACACGGATCTTATTTTCTATAAAGGAGATGGTCAGACCGTTGATCATGTCGGGCCTGGTTTGCAGATTAAAGAAGTACTTGGAGTTGGTTTTGCTTATAAACTTTCCCGCTTTACAGTTCGTTAATTTTCATTTGTAGGTTGGCACTTTTTATGTTCATCCGGTTGTGAAATTATTTAATGGAAAAACCATTGGGATTATTGATAGCAATTGGAGGTGGTGAAGATAAAACCGGGAGGAAATCTATTCTCGATCGCGTGCTTGACGAAACCCGTCGCCGTGATCCGGTCGTTGAAATTATTACAGCTGTTTCAACTGTTCCCGACGATGGAGGAAATGATTACATTGCTTCGTTTGAGGATCTTGGAGTTGATGTAGGAACCATTGTTTTAGAAAGCAGTTCTCAGGTCAACGATGAAAAATTACTGAAAAGACTGGAGCGTTGTGATGTTGTTTTTTTTAGTGGGGGAAACCAGCGTAAAGTAACATCACTTGTTAAGGGTACAGCTTTTCTCAATATAATTAAACAGCGCTATCATAACGAAAAAAATTTTGTTGTTGCGGGAACCGGTACCGGGGCAGCTGCAATGTCTTCAACAATGATTGTTGCAGGTCCAAGTCAGGATGCACTTATCAAAGGAGAGCTTCAATTAACGAGCGGACTTGGATTTATTGATAAGATTTTTTTGGATACGCATTTTATTCAGGCCGGACGTTTTGGACGGCTGATGCAGACAGTCGCGTCTAATCCTTCTATATTAGGCATGGGACTCGCCGAAGATACCGGGGTAATTATTTACGAAGGAAATGAAATGGAAGTTATGGGTTCTGGCCTTGTTGCAATTGTGGATGGAAGCTCAATTAAATACACTAATCTTTACGAAATTAGGAACGGCGATCCGATTACAATTGAAGGATTAGTGCTTCATGTCCTTGCCCGAAACACTGTTTTCCTGATCAGTCAGCGAAGTATCGTAAAAGAAAAGAGATGAAGTCGGGCTGACTGGTATGAAAATTTCTCAGGTGTGATTCATGAAATACACCAATCGCCTGTTTCCTTTAATAATTTTTCTGTTGTTTTTATTGCACGCTTATTCTCAATCGGGAGAAGAGTTATTGCGCGGACGGATCGTTAATGCAATTTCACGCGAGCCTGTTATTAACGCGTATGTTTTAATTCACGGAAACCAAAATTATGTTGCAGTAAGCGATTCTGCCGGTCAATACAGAATTTCTGTTTTCCCTGGCGCATATGCTGTAATCGTTCAGCATATTAATTATAAAAATTTCAGCAGACAAAACATTCTTGTGAGCCAGGGCAGACAGGAAGTTCAGGATTTTGAATTGACGGAAGCTGCAGTTTCTCTTGATACAATTGCGATAGAGGCGGAAGACCCTGTAAATTCATTCGGACTTGATACGAGAAACAATCAACGCATGGCCGGAGTATTTTATGATCCCGCCAGAGTGATCAATGCAAACGGAGCTGTTGTAAATGTGGATGATCAGGCAAACAATGTAAGCGTGCATGGGACATCGCCTAATTATGTTCAATGGAAAATTGAAGGAGTGGAAGTTGTAAACCCGAATCATCTGGAAAATGCCGGAATGATGAATGATAGACCAGGCTATAATGGGGGAGGAGTGAGCATGATAAGTAATCAGTTGATGCAACATTCATCTTTTTATTTTGCTCCGTTTTCTCCCGAGAATGGAAATGCTTTAAGCGGAATTTTTGATGTACGCCTGCGCAGGGGGAACGAAGAAAGAAAACAATACACTGTCCAGGCAAGTTTGCTGGGTACTGACCTGTCAATGGAAGGTCCCTTCGTAAAAAATAAAAAAGCTTCTTACCTGTTGAACTGCCGTTACTCAACTGTGGGTTTTCTTACTATGGCCGGAATTAATTTTGGCGACGAGAAGATCTCGTTCATGGATATTTCCTGGCAGTTGTCTTTTCCTTATAAAAAGGGCGCGCTGCGTTTTTTTGGAACGGCAGGCAGCAGTTCTAATTTTTTTGATGGTAAATCTGATACAGCTGAAGTTCAGATCCAAAAAGAACTGCAGGACATTTCCTACAAATCGCAAACTATTATCACCGGTTTAAATTTTACGCATTCTGTATCTGAAAATTTATTTTTGAAAAGTGTGGTTGCTTATTCGGTGAAAAACACTTTTCGTTTTTCTGAGCCAACAATTCCGGAAGTTTTTAATACGTCGGATCAGGATGATTATGCCCAGCAGAAAATTTCTTCAGTCACTTATCTGACAAGGAAGATCAATTCAAAGCTGAGTGCAAAGGCGGGTTCATATGTAAACTATTTTAAGACAGATGTGTTTTCAAGAGTGGATAGTTTGGTTACTTTTAATTCATCTCTCGGTGAAATGATCTTTCAGCCGTTTATTTCTGCGGAAGCTTCATTGAGTGAGAAGTTTCAGGTTGAAGGTGGCGTACATGCTTTATTTCTTCCGCGTATCGGGTATTTTAATTTGCAGCCCCGCCTGCAGGCTACTTACAAATATTCTTCCGGTAACAGCTTGACTTTAAATTATGGATCAAGCGCTCAGATTCAGCCGGGCTATATTTTATTGAGTCATAATGAAAACAGGGAGCTTCTCCCAACAGGCTCACAAATTGTTTCTCTCAATAATCACTTAAAAATTAACTCTGTAAAATTTAAAACAGTTATTTATTATCAGATTTTTAAAAATGTTCCTTTCACAGAACTGGGTTTTTCAGCATTTAATTATTTCAACGGAACTGTTCCATTTTCACTAAAACCTGACGGAACAGCAAATTCCTATGGCGTTGACCTGACAATAGAGCGGCAAGTGAAAGATTTTTATCTGTCATTATCTTCGGGAATTTGTAACAGCTCTTATATTATAAATCGAATTTCTTATTCCTCACATTTTAATTCGGGAATAAACTTAGCTTTTACAGGAGGAAATGAATTCGTTCTTAAGAATAAAAGGAAATCCATAGGTGTTCATTTGCGCGCGTTTGCACGAAAAGGCTTTTATGAAAATTCTTTTGATTCTCTGAACAGCGTTTCGCGTTTGGGTGACTATTACCGCGTCGATTTCAGGGTCAGCTATAAAAAGGAAAGAATGTCAAGTTCCTATGTTTGGGCAATAGATATTCAGAATGTTTCCAACGCGCGTAATGTTGTTTATCATTATTACGATAATTTTACCGGAAGGATAGAGCCACGATATCAGTTAGGGTTGATTCCCGTATTGAGTTTTAAAATTCATTTCTGATTTTCTCAATTAACAGGAGTATCTTTTCCAAACGTATACAGCAGCAGAAATATAAATCCTGTAATTGCAAGCAGTCCATGCGCAACTGCCAGCCACTTTGGAATTTTCTTTCCTGTAATGTCGCGGTAGACTAAAAAAATTCCACCCATTGCCGCCAGCGCGAAGAGTACAACACTTTCAACTGGGCCGGGTTTGTTTTTAGTCAGATAAATAATCAATAAAATTAAAGCTACAACCACGAATCCTCCATGAATAAAAGTGACGGCCTTTGGAGTTTCTTTATTTTTCAGGATCAGTGTTAACAGATATAAACCAATTAAGGCTCCAACTGCAAATAGTCCGATTATAGTATAAAGAGTATTCATGATTTATAATGGTTTTGTTGGAAGATTATCTATTGCGGGTCCTTCTATTACCTGTCCGTCAAACTTAAAGCGACTACCATGACAGGGACAATCCCAGGTTCTTTCTGATTGATTCCAATTCACGATACATTTCATATGTGTACAAACCGCGGAAACGACATGCGCCTTACCATTCTCATCTCTGTAAACAGCGAGTTTTTCATTGTTCTTCTGGATTATTTTTCCTTCACAGTTCTTTACTTCATCAATATCTTTCGCGTCAACTTTGCCCGGAAAATCTTTTATGTATTGCGCCGCCACATTTATATTCTCTTTGAAGAACTCTTTAAATGATTTTGCGGGTGTGTGCCGTTTAAAATCATAAAGTTTTTCCCAGGGATTTGATTTTTCAAGTATCTCGTCGCTGATTATCATTGCCGCTACTGTGCCATATGTCAAGCCGTCTGATGCGAATCCCGTTGCCATATAGAGTTTGTCACTGTGTTTTCCTATGTAAGGCAAGCCGTCGTTTGCTCTGTATTGCTGACCTCCCCAAATATATTTTGTGGCGCTTACATCAAAACGTTTCTTCATAAACTGCTCAAGGCCCTTTACATACTCAGTGGTGTCATGTGCCTGCCCGGTTTTATATTTATCGCCAATTACCATCACATACTCTTTGTCACCTTGTTTGTATTTACGAATTGAATGCTTCGGTTCATTAACACCCCAGAAAATTCCTGTTGGAAATTCACTGCCCAGCATTTCCGCCGCTACTCCATGCTCACGATATGGAGCCAACACAGTTTGTACAAAGAACACTCCTTTCGGCGTATGCGTAGCCATTATTACTGTCTTCGCTTTCACCGTTGCGCCTGATTTTATTTTCACTGTTCCCGCATCCTCATCAAAATCCATCACCGGTGTATTCTCATATATTTCGCATTTAGCCGAAATGTTTTTTGCTAATTGTCTGACATAATTCAGAGGATGAAACTGCGCCTGGTTGTTTACGCTGATTGCCATTCTTACTTCAAATGGCAATCCAATGTGAACGGAAGAATTAACTGCAAGTCCCGCTTCTTCAAGCGCCTCGGTTTCTTCTTTCATGAAATCTTCAATCTTTTTATCCACTGTTTCCGCAAAAAAATTGAAGGAAGTACGAACGAAATCACATTGAATGTTGTATTTATTGATAGTGCTTTCAATCAGGTTTATTCCGGCATTACGCGATTGCACAATGTCTCTAACGATCTCAATGTTCCATTTTTTTTTTAGATGAGAGAGATGTTCATCTACCGTAGCGTAAAGATTGCCGGTGGAATTTCCTGTTGTTCCCAAGCCAATTTTCATCGCTTCAAGAACAATTACTTTTTTCCCCGCATCGCTAAGCAACATAGCGGCAGTTAGTCCGGTGATTCCCGCGCCAATTATTACAACATCTGCTTCCGCATTTTTTGTAAGTGCGGGAAAATCTTTTCCAGTATCCGCTGTTTCTTCCCAGATTGATTTTGATTCCATGATTATTTTTTTTCGAAGTATTCTTTAATTTTTGCTTTGGTGTAATTTAATGCAACGCCCATAGCCAATTCCGGTGGCCAGCTGATTTCCTCTTTGTCGATGAACACATTTACAATACATGGCACTGAACTGTTCAATGCTTCTGATATTGTTTTTTCCAATTCTGTAAATTCTTTTACTGTATACCCGGAGGCGCCGCACGCAACTGCAAATGCCGCATAGTCCGGATTATGAAGGTCGGTTTGTGACTCAGGATTACCTCCGAAAGTTTCCTGTTCCATTTGTATCATTCCTAATTTGGAATTGTTGAACACAAAAACTTTTATTGGTAATTCATATTTTACTGCTGTTGCGAAATCAGACATCAGCATTGCAAATCCTCCATCTCCGCACAATGCAATTACTTGCCTGTCCGGAAAAGAGAGCTGCGCGCCTATTGCCGCGGGTAATGCAAACGCCATTGACGATAATCCTCCTGATAAAGTAAAAAGCTGCGATCCCTGTATTTTGAAATGTCTTGCTGCCCAAACTGTAACTAATCCAGTATCGCAGCAAATAATGGCATCGTCGTTCGCGTTGTCGTGTCGCAGGCGGCCCTGCCGGATCTCG
>CBIHPU010000252.1:0-5777 GCA_966211935.1 uncultured bacterium
GAATCCAATACACGTTTATAGTTATGCAGGAACATATCCTGTAACATTACAAGTCACTTCAAATAATAATTGTACTAATTCTGTTTCCTACAATATAACGGTGTTGCCTTCTCCTATCGCGAATTTCGTAATGAGCGCAGATCCTGTTATTGCAATGGAGCCCGTGACATTCACAGATCAGAGTTATGGTGGACCAGTTGGTTGGATCTGGAACTTTGGAGACACAACCGGAACCAATCTTCAAAATCCTACTCACAGTTATACATCCGGAGGAGATTACATTGTTACATTGATTGTGATGGATCAGAATGGTTGTCTTGATACCGCTATTCACGAGATACAGGTTGCTTTAATGCCTGTTCTTCCTACCGCCTTTACTCCGGGAAATGGTGATGGCCATAACGATATCTTTTATGTACGTGGCGGACCTTTCAGAAAAATGAAATTTAAGGTTTTCAACAACTGGGGTGAATTATTATTTGAAACGGAAGATCAGACTCAGGGTTGGGACGGAACCTATAAGGGAATTGAACAACCGATGGGAGTTTATGTTTGGACGGTTGATGTGGAGATCACAGACAGCAGATCCATTAAAACATCGGGCGACGTTACATTGATCAGGTAAAAGAATTTTATAGTATGAAGAAACTTTATGTGTTGTTGTTGTTTGTTTTTCTTCTTGGAGGAAAAATATCTTTCGCGCAGGATTTTCACCTGAGCATGTATGACGCGGGCCCGCTGTTTTTAAATCCTGCTTTAACTGGCGTAGTGGACGCGCAGTGGCGGTTGCACGCTCAGTACAGGTCGCAATGGAGAAGTGTTGCATACAAACCGTTTCAGACGGCGTTGGTAAGTTACGATGCTCCTTATAAGCGTTGGGGATTTGGAGGACAGATCATCAACATGCGCGCGGGAATTGGCAACTACAATGTGTTTCAGGCAATGTTCTCTGCCGCCTACCTTGCTTCATTCGATAAAAACAAGTATCATAATCTAAGCATGGGTATTCAGGGAGGAATTACACAGAAATCCCTGGAGTATAAAATTTTCACTTTCAATGATCAGTATACAACAGCAAACGGCGGAGGATTCAATCAGTCGCTTTCCAGTAATGAAAATTTTCAGCAACAGAGCCAGATGATCGAGCAGGTGAATGCTGGTTTGATGTATTATTATTCCAGGCAGCAATCGCGCTTAAATCCATTCATTGGTTTTTCAGCTTTTAATATCACTCAGCCAAAAGAAACTTTTTTTGACATGAGTAACCGTTTGCCAATGCGTTATTACGCGCATGCGGGTTTACGGATAAACATTACGGAACAATTTTATGTGCTGCCGAAAATGCTGGTGATGATGCAGAACAACGCGCAGGAGCAAACGTTTGCGGTTGATGCCGGATATTTTCTTTCCGGTTCTGATCTGTGGCTGCTTGGAGGTGGTGTTTATCGCAGTAAAGACGCCGCGGTGTTAAGCGTTGGCGCGCGTAAATCAAATTATATCGCCAAGCTCAGCTATGATGTTAACGTTTCTACTCTTGCAGTTGCTTCAGGCGGCAGAGGCGCGTTTGAAATTTCTTTTACTTACATGGGCTTGAAGAAGAAGGCGAAAGAGATCAAGAACTGCCCAAGAATATAATTTAAAGTTACTGAGACAAGATATTAGATTCCGTATGAGATTAAGTCAAATGAAAAAAATTGTTGCAACGCTTTTAATGTTCGTTTCCCTTTCCGGATTGGCGCAGTCGAAAAAACTGTGGCTGGAAACGGCGGATAATTTTTATTTTAATAAGAAGGATTATGCTTCCGCGCTTTCTTACTATCTGAAAGTTCTTGACGACACCACTGTAATGGAAACTTACGTACTTCCTTACGAAGCGCAGCTGGTGAACCTTCCTATGAAAGGCGTTAAGGATACTACCATAAAAAATGTTTCCATCGACTCAACACGGAAAGCAAGTAAAAAAGATTACATCATCCACCAGATAGCGCATTGCTATAAACATATTTACGATTATAAATCTTCAATAACATGGTTAAAGCAAAGTGCCGACCGTAATGTTTATTTTGAAGACAAATTTTATTATGGAGAGGCGTTAATGCACGTGAAAAAATATGACGAGGCGATGGCGAGCATGGAAGAATATATTTTCAGTAAGCCAATGAATGATTCACTGATAAAGCTCGCACAACATGACATGGCCGGATGTTTTTACGCGCTTGATTCGAATAATTTAAAAAAGCAAATTCGTGTCAGGCTGTGTGATACCGCCACTGTGAATAAAGGCACTGCAAGTTTTGCACCGGTTTATTGGGGAAGCAGTACTAAAATTATTTTTACCAGCGCCAGAAAAGGCGGCGTGTTAACTGATCCAGATAAACAGGACAGCGAGTATTTGTGCGATATGTACTGGGCGGAGAAAAAAGAAAGTGGCTGGGATAAAGTGCACACATTCGGACGTCCGGTGAATACAGGATTGCATGATGGAGCCGGTTGCATGGATGCCGATGAGATCATGTATTTCACGCGCTGGAGCGATTTGAACAGAACGGAAGCGAATATTTATATGGCACGTGGTACACAGGGACACTTTTATGAAGCTCAGAAATTAGGCCCTGTTGTAAACGTTCCAGGTTACAGATCGCAACAACCTTACGTAACATTTGATGGAAGTACTATGTTCTGGTCATCAAACAGGCCTGGCGGAGTTGGAGGGATGGATATCGGGATGTGCAAACTTGACGAAGATGGAATTCCGATTGCTCCTGCAAAAAATCTTGGTGAACCTGTAAATACAGGAGGTGACGAAGTAACACCTTTCTGGCACATGGTTACTTCAACCTTGTTTTATTCTTCAAGCGGACATTCGGGTCTTGGCGGATTAGATATAGTTAAGAGCACGATGAATCCTGATGACTCAACATTTGCGCGTCCGCTTAATCTTGGAAGACCGATCAATTCAGAAAAAGATGACGCGTACATGATTTTGGACCGCTTGCAGCTTACAGGTTTTTTTGCGAGCGACAGACAGGATTGTGAAGGCGGACACTGTTATGATATTTATGAATTCGATAATGAGCCAATTGAATTTGATTTGTCTGGTGTGGTGTATGATCAGGAAACCGGACTGCCGATTTCAAGCGCGTTGGTTACATTGAAAAACGTACACGAGGAAGAAGAACCTGTATATTTTATTACAGATGAAAACGGAGCGTACAGTACGCCAATTAAAGGCGGGCAGGATTTTTTCTTAAAGGCGCAGAAGCAAAAATATCTTGCAAATGCCGCGTCGCTGAGTACAGCCGGACATACTGAATCATTTCATTTTAAACAGGATTTCGAATTACCACGTGTTCCTATTGATGATGTAACCATAGAAGGAATTGAGTACGACCTTAACAAAACAACATTGCGTCCCGCTTCAAAAATTATATTGGATAAGATCTATGATTTTCTTGTGCTGAATGACAATTTACAGATTGAGATCAACGCTCACACAGATACACGTGGAAGTGATAAATCAAATCAGGTATTGTCGGATGGTCGAGCGCAATCATGCGTTGATTACCTGGTGTCAAAAGGAATTGACAAGAGAAGATTGATTGCAAAAGGATTCGGAGAGAAGAAACCAATTTATTCTGATAAAGAGGTTGCCGCAAAGGCAAGCAAGGAAGAACAGGAGATACTTCACCAGAAGAACAGAAGAACCGCCTTCAGAATTATTGGTGAAGGATTTATTAAAGGCAGCGCAAATCAGTAACCTGTTCAAGGCATATTATTTTTATTTCTTCATTGATAATTTTTATCATGAAGAAATATTTCAAAAAACAATCTTTTCCCGTAGAAAATATTCGGCGTTATCTTGAGCCTGGTCCAATAGTGCTTGTCTCTTCTCACTGGAAGGGAAAGAATAACATCATGACTATGGGCTGGCACACTGTAATGGAATTCAATCCCTCTCTTGTTGGTTGTGTTATTGCTGAAAGCAACCACACATTTGAAATGGTGCGGAAAAGTAAAGAGTGCGTGATTAATATTCCTTCAAGTGAACTTGTTGATGTGGTGGTTGGGATAGGAAACACCAGCGGAGATGAAATTGACAAGTTTGAACATTTCGGTCTTACTGCAGAAACAGCGGATAAAGTAAAAGCTCCGCTTATTCGCGAATGCTTTGCGAATCTGGAGTGTAAGTTGAAAGATACTTCGCTCGTAAAGAAGTATAATTTTTTTATCTGGGAGGTTCTAAAAGCGCATGTCGTCTCCTCACCAAAATATCCGCGTACATTACATTACACCGGTGATGGAGTGTTTTTGCTTTCCGGCAAGACGATTAACAAAAGAAAATTGTTTCGGGCGGATATGCTGTGATTTTTTCTGATAAATCGCAGTGAAAAGCAATTTGGCAATGTTTGCGGTTTAATTGGTGCTTTCGTTTATTACATGGCTTGTTCTTTAAGTTCAAAACATATATTTTCGTTGTTATTATAATTCCTGAAATATGAAAAATTTAAGATTGTTAATGTTGATTAGCGGAGTTTTCTTTGTTGTCACTTTTACCGGGCAAACATTTTATAAGGAGTTGGGTTCAGCATCATTAAATGAAGGTGGCACCACAATCATTCAATCACAGGATGGAAATTATTTTGTGGGTGGTAATAAGGGTGATAGCGCACTGGTTATGAAAATCGATCCGTTTGGAAATATTATCTGGTCGCGTTGTATGAAGATAGCTTCTCCAACGGGTAACAATTATGTTTTTGGCTTGTCTGTTACACCGGATAATTATTTAATTGGAGTTGCAAACGTCTGGAATGTAAGTTCGTTACAGCCGACAGGTTTCTATTTTAAATATGATCTCAACGGAAATTTACAATGGTTGCATAGTGAAACCTACTCAGGTTATTGTTATTTCCGGAAAATTGAATATTCTTCTTCGGGGGAATATCTTGTATTGGGAAATTTTTACCAGGTAGGTGGTACGTGGAACGACGATGTGATGTTGCGCGTGAATGCAGTAAATGGCGCGATCATTTCGAATTCTCCAGCCATGGATTACATTGGGACTAACAGCTATAATGATGATGGTATTGCAATGACCCGCGGACAAAACGGCATGTTTTACTCTACGGGGCGGGTTTATGTAAATGGATCTTCACCAGGCGGAATGCGTGCTATCTTAACAAAAATGGATCAAACAGGAAATCATATTTTTACCAATTACCTCCAATTTACAAGCGCTCAGAGCGCGCGTATCTATGGTACCGATATTGTTTATGATGACGATTCATTGCTTATATCTTATTTCGGAGACATTTACAGTTCTACTTCTAATTTTTCGGTGGGATTAATAAAAACCGACACGCTCGGAAACGTAGTATGGGCGAAAGATTACAATATCAGCAGCGGCTCAACGGAACTTGCTCATAAACTTCTTAAGACAAATTATGGTTATGCTCTTCTTGGACACGTAAAGTATTCCAATAACACCACTGATATTTTTATAATCGCAGTTGACCATAGCGGAACGTTACTGTGGTCTAAGTCTTTTGGCGCTGCCGGGTTCAATGAAGATTACGATTTACCCCATCTTCCAATGATGGCGACTAACGATATCAATGACCCTGATAAAATTTATTTTACTGCGCAGAGTAATGTTTCAGGTACAAAAAATATAATTATCGCCAAGGTTGACGCTAATGGCAACATCAGTTGTGTAAACAGTAACAACATTACTTTTACAAAATCTAATAAACAAAAAAAAACAACAAGTTGCCCCGAAA